>NZ_JBEOMB010000036.1:0-109858 GCF_046000175.1 Rhodoplanes sp. SY1 | reverse complement strand
GGCCTGCTGCTCGGCCTTTCGGCCATCACGGTGCCGTGCGGACGCGGTGGTGCTCGGTCGGTGGTGCGATGACCCGTCGTCCCCTCGGCCCGATCTCTGCCGGAACGCGGCCCCGCCGTCGGCGCGCCGCCGGACGTGGCGCGCCAGACGCGCGCCGCGGCGCTCGTCGCCGCATTGGCGGCCGGGATGCCGGCGGCGGCGCAGTCGAGCGGCGCCAACCAGCCGAACGCCCTGCAGGGCTTCGCCCAGAACCGCGACCAGCCGGTGAAGATCGAGTCCGCCTCGCTCGAGGTCCGCGACAAGGAGAAGATGGCGACCTTCGCGGGCGACGTCCATCTGGTGCAGGGCGACGTGACGCTGAAGTGCCGCACCCTCGTCGTCTTCTACGAGCCCGATGCCGGCAAGCAGGACCCCAAGAGCGACGCCAAGCCGGGCGACGCCAAGCCGGGCGACGGCAAGCCGGCCGCCAAGCCGGCCGCCAAGCCCGCGCCGGCCCCGGCCAACAGCGCCATGGCGGGCGGCGGCGGCTCGCAGCAGATCAAGCGCATCGAGGCGCGCGGCAACGTCGTCGTCACCCAGAAGGACCAGGTGGCGATCGGCGACAACGGCATCTTCGACATGAAGTCGAACACCGTGACGCTGCTCGGCAACGTGGTCATCTCGCAGGGCCCGAACGCCGTGAAGGGCGACCGGCTGGTGGTCGACATGACCACGGGCGTGTCGCGCGTCGAGTGCGGCAAGCCCGGCGGCCAGTGCCGGGTCCAGGCCGTGCTGATGCCGGGAAGCCAGCCGAGCGCCGGCGGCGCGACCGGTGCGGCCGCCGCACCGCCCCCGCCGCCCAGTGGTCGCGATGCGACGCGCGAGCCTTCGCGGTCACGGTCCGGCCCGAGCGGCCTCTACTAGGCGCCGCGACGTGCACGCACCACGCCTCGCGTCTCGCGCGCCGTGCCCGGCCGCGGTCCGCGCCCGCGTTTGCGCCGGCCGTGCAACCCGCTATGGTCCCGGCGCGGACGCGGAGGGGACCCTCGTCCCGATCCTCGTCCCGATCCTGGGCTCCGAGTCGTCGAGGCGCGCGTGGCCGGTTTCTTTGGCAGGTTCAAACCGAGGCCCCCGAAGCAGACGTCGCGGGGACGCGACATCACGCGCCCCGGCTGGAGCGACGAGCCGCCCCCCTCTGGACATCAGCCGATGAGCCTCGACACCCCCTACGACGGCTATCACGACGACGCCCAGGCGGCGGCCCAGTGGCACCGCGAGCAGCAGATCCGCGACCACGAGGCCCGAAAGGCCGCCACGCACGGCTACCTGGCCGTGCACGGCATCGAGAAGACCTTCGTCGGCCGCAAGGTGGTGAAGGGCGTCAGCCTCTATGTCCGGCGTGGCGAGGCGGTCGGCCTGCTCGGGCCGAACGGCGCCGGCAAGACCACGGTGTTCTACATGATCACCGGGCTGATCAAGGCCGACCGCGGCCGCATCGAGCTCGACGGCTACGACGTGACGGCGCTGCCCATGTACCAGCGCGCCCGCCTCGGCATCGGCTACCTGGCGCAGGAGCCGTCGATCTTCCGCGGCCTCAATGTCGAGGACAACATCCGGGCCGTGCTGGAGATCGTCGAGCCGAACAAGAAGCAGCGCGAGCGCGACCTCGACTCGCTGCTCGAGGAGTTCAACATCACGCGGCTGCGCAAGTCGCCGTCGATCGCGCTGTCGGGCGGCGAGCGCCGCCGCGTCGAGATCGCCCGGGCGCTGGCCAGCCGGCCGAGCTACATGCTGCTCGACGAGCCGTTCGCCGGCATCGACCCGATCGCGGTCGGCGACATCCAGGCGCTGGTCCGCCACCTCACCCAGCGCGGCATCGGCGTCTTGATCACCGACCACAATGTCCGCGAGACGCTCGGCCTTACCGACCGCGCCTACATCATCTACTCGGGCGAGGTGCTGACCGAGGGCGCCACCGAGGACATCGTCAACAATCCCGACGTCCGCCGCCTCTATCTCGGCGAGAGCTTCCGGATGTGACGGCCCTCGGGTGGACACGCAGGCGGCCCGCTGATCTCGAAGTCGATCACGAAATCGTGATAGGAAGGACACGCCTCCGGCTCCGCCGGAGTCGTGTGCCCGGACCGCGTGGCACCCGAGCCACGCTGGCGTCGCTGCGGCAAGAATCCGAAAAACCACGCAAAGATTCGGATGTACAGCCGACGACAGATTGGATAAGCAAGAACCGGACCAAATCCGGGGCTTTTCCACGACCGGACCACACGACATCCGGGATTTCCATGGCGCTCTCGCAACGGCTGCAGCTTCGACAGACCCAGTCGCTGGTGATGACCCCCCAGCTTCTGCAGGCCATCAAGCTGCTGCAGCTCTCGCATCTCGACCTCTCCGCCTATGTCGAGGGCGAGCTCGAGCGCAATCCGCTGCTGGAGCGCGACAGCGGCGACGAGCCGGGCGTGCCCGAGCCGAACGGCGCCGACGCGGCGCCCGCCCTGGCCGAGGCGCCGGCCGGCCCGCGCGACGCCGCCGAGGAGTGGATGGCGGACGCCGCCGACACCAGCCGCTCGTCGATCGAGGACCGGCTCGGCGGCACCGCGCTCGACAACGTCTTTCCGGACGAGTCCGGCCCCGGCCTGTCGCGCCTCGCCGAGGAGCGCCCGGCCGGCTACTCGGAATGGTCGGCGGTCGGCAATGGCGGCCGCGATGACGACGACTACAATCTCGAGGCCTTCGTAGCGGCCGAGCCGACGCTCGCCGACCATCTCGCCGAGCAGCTCGCGCTCGCCGTGACGGATCCGGCCGAGCGGATGATCGGCCAGTACCTCTTGGACATGGTCAACGAGTCCGGCTACCTCGCCGGGGATCCGGCCGAGGTCGCCGACAAGCTCGGCTGCCCGCCCGAGCGGGTCGAGGCCGTGCTCGCCACGTTGCAGACCTTCAACCCGTCCGGCGTCTGCGCCCGCAACCTCGCCGAATGCCTGGCGATCCAGCTGCGCGAGAACGACCGCTTCGATCCCGCCATGCAGGCCCTGGTCGCCCATCTCGACCTCTTGGCGAAGCGCGACATCGCCGGGCTGAAGCGCAAATGCGGCGTGTCGGACGAGGACATCGCCGACATGATCGCCGAGATCCGGCGGCTCGATCCGAAGCCCGGCCTGCGCTTCGGCACCACCACGGTGCAGCCCGTGGTGCCGGACGTGTTCGTGCGTCAGGCGCCGGACGGCAGCTTCATCATCGAGCTGAACTCCGACACGCTGCCCAAGGTGCTGGTCAACCAGACCTATTACGCGCGCGTCGCCGGCCGGGCCAAGAAGGACACCGAGAAGTCCTATCTGTCCGATTGCCTGCAGAGCGCGGCATGGCTGGTGCGCGCGCTCGACCAGCGCGCCAAGACGATCCTCAAGGTGGCGAGCGAGATCGTCCGCCAGCAGGACGCCTTCCTGACGCACGGCGTCGAGCACCTGCGGCCGCTCAACCTGAAGACCGTCGCCGACGCGATCAGCATGCACGAGTCGACCGTGTCGCGCGTCACCGCCAACAAGTACATGGCGACGCCGCGCGGCACCTTCGAGCTGAAGTTCTTCTTCACCTCGGCGATCGCCGCCGCCGACGGCGGCGAGGCGCATTCGGCCGAAGCGGTGCGCCACCGCATCAAGCAGCTCATCGACGCCGAGACGCCCGACGACGTGCTCTCCGACGACACCATCGTCGAGAAGCTGCGCGCGGCCGGCATCGACATCGCGCGCCGCACCGTCGCCAAGTACCGCGAGGCGATGCGCATCCCCTCTTCGGTCCAGCGCCGCCGCGACAAGCAGATGAAGGCCGCGGTCGTTTAGAGGCCGGCTCGCCGCTCCGTTCTGTGGACGAGCTGCGCGTCGGTACACTCCGGCCTGCGATCCGGGTGGCGACGGTCCTCGGAGGCGAGTAATCTTACCGCCATGACACCTGCGATTGCCAAGGCTGCGCAGATCGGCACCGGGTTCTACACGGTGCCCGAGGCCGCGCGCCTGCTCAAGATCGCTCCGCTCAGCATCCGACGTTGGCTGGGTGGCTACACGTATCGAAACGGCGACGAGGCTGTGAAGATGCCCCCGCTGTGGCAGCCGCAGCTTCCTGCTTACGAGGACCACATCGAGCTCGGTTTTCGCGATCTCATCGAGTTGCTGATGATCAAGGGTTTCCTCGACGCGGGCCTGACCTTGATCACGATCCGAAACTGTCTCGAATACGCCCGCGAATGCGTCGACGATGATCGCCCCTTCTCGACGCGCCGCTTCCGGACCGATGGCCGTACGATATTCCTGGAAAGCTTGCGTCAGACCGGTGAGGACGAGGTTCTCGATCTGAGAAAGCGCCAATACGTCATTCGGCAGGTCATCGACCGTACCTTCAAGGATCTCGACCTGGCGGACGATATTGTCGCGAGGTGGCGGCCCTTCAACGGCAAGCAAAGCATCGTCGTCGACCCGAAACGCGCGTTCGGTCAACCGATCGCGGCCGAGTTCGGGATTCCGACCGTGACGCTCGCCGATGCCGTGGTGGCAGAGGGCTCGATACCGCGTGTCTGTGCTCTGTACGATGTTCCGGCATCGGTGGTCAGCGATGCCGTGGACTTCGAGCAATCGCTCCTCGCGGCGTGAAGATCTTCTTCGACCACAACATGTCTCCGGCGATGGCCCGCGCGTTCGGCGAACTTTTCAAAGGCCAGCACGACGTCATCACCCTGAAGAGCAGGTTTGGGCGGACCGATGTTCCGGACGTCGAGTGGATCACGGAACTGAGTCGGGAAGGTGACTGGGTGGTTTTCTCCGGAGACCGTCGGATCACTCGGAACAAGGCCGAATACCATGCATTTCGATCGTCAAACCTGATCGGTCTCTTCCTCGCTGCCGGTCTTCAGAAGTCCCCCGTCATCAAGCAGATGGAGCGGATTCTCGCGCTTTGGACGACGATCGAAACCGTCACGCAAAATGTGCAGGGCGGGGCGATGTTCGAGCTTCCGATGAAGGGGATGCGGCTTCGGCAGCTCAAGGTTTGACGAGCATCAGACGAGCCGGATGTCTGGAGAGAGACTCGAGCTTGCGCGAAAGCAAGTGGCGTCGTGTGTCGCGCTATTATGCGGAACTTGGCTCGGATAGGCTCTGCGGCAGAGACACTGCCGGGAGTCCCAAAAAATGCTCAGCCATGTCACGGTCGGCACCGCCGACGTCCTTCGCGCGACGCAGTTCTATGACGCCGTGCTGGCGACGCTGGGGCTCGTGCGGGTGAAGACCTTCAAGGTCGGCGCCGGCTACGCGCCCGAGGGATTCTCCGGCATCGAGCCGCCGTTCTGGATTCTGCGGCCGCAGAACCGGCAGCCGCCGAGCCCCGGCAACGGCTGCATGGTGGCGTTCGAGGCGAAGACGAGGGCCGAGGTCGACGCCTTCCACGCCGCGCTGCTGGCGCATGGCGGCAGCGACGAAGGCGCCCCGGGCCTGCGTGCCCACTACCACCCGAGCTTCTACGGCGCCTATGGCCGCGACCCCGAAGGCAACAAGCTCTGCTGCGTCTGCCACCGGCCGGAGCCGTAGCGCGAGCCGGCGTGAGGCGACCGCTGCATCGGGTGCGGGCAGGGCGGTGCCGTTCGGCCACATGCGTTAAAAATTCGTCGACGGCCTCCACGCGGCCATCCTGGCGGGCCATTCCGGCTTCATGATCGGGTGGCCGGAGCGATGTGCGCGCCGGCCCGACCCTGCCGTCCACCGGGAGCGATCGAGCGGTGCGCCTCGCGCTGGCCATCTCCGTGATCCTGCACGCCCTCCTCTGGGGGATCGCGGGCCTGCAGGTGCGCGCGCCGCTGGCGGCCGTGCCGCCGCCCATCACGGTCGAGCTGGTGCGGCCCGAGGAGGCTCCCGAGCCGCCGAAGCCCGACGCGCCGGCCCCGCAGCAGGCCGAGCGCCAGCCCGAGGCCCCGGCCGAGACGCCGGCCGAGACCCCGGCACAGCAGGCGAAGGCGGAGCCGCCGGCGCCGATGGAGCCGCAGAAGCAGAAAGAGCAGCCGCAACCCGTCCCGCAGCAGCAGCCCGAGCCGCCGCGAGCCGCACCGAAGGTCGAGCCGCAGGCGGCACCGAAGCCCGCCCCCGAGCAGACCGCCAGCCTCGCGCGCAAGACAGAGCCGGCGGTCGAGCCGAAGCTCGCCTCGGCGGATCCGACGAGCGCCGTCGCCAGTGCCGCGCCCGCGAATGCCGAGCCCGACGGGGAAGGCTCGGGAACCTGGTTCGACTCGCCCCTGATGAACGTGCCGGTCGGCTACCAGTCGACCGAGCGCAAGGCCGGGCTGACCGAGCCCGAGATCGCCGCCTTCAAGGCCCATCTGCGGTCGTGCTGGCAGCCGCCGGCGACGCTCGCCGATGCACCGGCGAGCCTCAAAGTGGTGCTGCGCGTCGCCTTTCAACCGAACGGCACGCTCGCCGGCGATCCGACCCTGCTCGCCGCTCCCGCCTCGGCGAAGGGCCCCGTGCTGATGCAGACCGCCAAGGCGGCGCTCGCCCGCTGCCAGGCGACCGGCGTGCTGCCGCCGAGCAAGTACAAGGAGTGGAAGCTCCTCGACCTCGCCTTCTCGCCGGCCGGGCTGACCGGACTGCCGAAGCTGTAGAGGCGACGCCGCGCGGCAGGCTCGCCGCGCGCTCCGAGACCGGCCCCGGCACCCGCCGCCTCACGACGAGTCCCGGACAGCAAAATGCCCGGCGCGAGGCCGGGCATCGAAGCACACCAGCAGAAGCTCGGCCGGAAGGCCGTCGCAGATCAGGCCTCGGCGCTGGTCTGCTGGGCCTGCAGGCTCGCGACACGCTGCTGGAACAGGCCGACGAAGTCGATCGGATCGAGCAGCAGGGGCGGGAAGCCGCCGTTGATCACCGCATTGGCGACGATCTCGCGGGCGAACGGGAACAGCAGCCGCGGGCACTCGATCATCAGCAGCGGCGGCAGGTTGTCCTGCGGGATGTTCTGCAGCCGGAACACGCCACCATAGACCAGCTCGAAGCCGAACAGCGTGTTGCCGCCGACCTCGGCCTTGCCGTCGAGCTTCAGCTCCACCTCGTAGTCGGTGTTCGACATCGGGGTGGTGTTGACGTTGACCTGAACGCTGATCTGGGGCTGCTGGCCCTGCTGCATCAGGCTGCGCGGGGCGTTGGGATTCTCGAAGGAGAAATCCTTCACGTACTGGGCGAGCACGTTGAGCGACGGCCCCTGGGGCTGCGCCTGCGGGGCGGCCGCGTCGCCGCCGTTGGTGGTGGCCATGACCTCTCCTGACCGCGAGCGCATCGCCCGCGTGACCTCGAGCCGAAAATCCGTCGCCGCCGGCGGTTCCGGCGGGTGGCGCGTGGCTAACACAGGCCGTCTGACCCGACAAGCTCGGCCCCGGGGGGCGCCCTCGGTCTCCCGAGCGGCGCAAGGTCCGGGCGGCCGGCCATCACGTCTTCGGGTCGCGGCGCGCCCGGCGCCGCCGCTTCGGCTCGGGCAGCACCTCCCACTCGTCCGGCGCGAGATCGACGACCGGCCCGGCGCTGGGATGGCGGCGGCGCGTGAAGGCGGGGTCGGGCGCGCCCGGCGGCCCGCCGGTGCCGAGCAGGGCGTCGAGGCGGGTCCGCACCGACGGGACGAGCACCAGGAGGGCGGCGAGGTCGGTGAGGAAGCCCGGGATCGCGAGCAGCACGGCGGCGAGCGCCGGGATGGCCGGCACGGTCCGCTCGCTGCCCTGCGCGGCAAATCGCCCCGACAGCAGGTCGCGGACATCCTGCAGCCACCGTGGTCCTCTCTGATACAGGATCAGGACCCCGGCGCCCGAGCCGGCGATCAGCAGGACGGCCGCGCCGGAGACGCCGAACAACGCCGAAACGATCAAGAAGGCGATCAGCTCCGCCAGCGGGAGAAGCACCAGGCCGGCCACCAACCACTTGCCGATTTTCATTGATCTTGCACCCGGAAGCAGTCACAAATCCGAGGTATGCTCGTGGGTCGACGATACGCTGCGGCGCATGACGCCGAAGAGCAACCGGGCCGGAGAGGCCGTCCGCTCGATGGTCTCCGACCCGGTAACCACAACCCCGGACCGGCTGCGGGTTTCCACGCCGCCCCTGGACCGGCAACGCGAGCGTACCTAGATCATGGCAACCCGGATCGCGGCAGCCAGGGCGTCGGAACTCGCTGGTTCGAAACTCGCCGGTTCGGAACCCGCTTGGTCGACCCCTTGTTAGCCACAAGCCGTCCTTTCGAATCCCTGCAACGTCTGCGAGAGCGTGCGAGACGTGTTTGACATCTATACCATCATATTTCTCGCGCTCGCCGTGTTCATCTTCTTGCGGCTGCGCAGCGTATTGGGGCAGCGGACCGGCCGCGAGCGGCCGCCCTACGACCCGTTCTCCACGCGTGACGCGGCCGCCCCGCGCGACGCGGCGCGCGGCAGCGCCAATGCCAACGACAAGGTCGTGACCCTGCCGACCCGCGCCGACGTGCCGACCGCGCCGCGCCCGATCGAGGCCGCCGAGGCGCCGGTCGCCGTCTCGCCCGACCGGCTCAAGGGCATCGCCGCGCCGGGCTCGCCGGTCGCGGTCGGGCTCGCCGCCATCGCGGCCGCCGACCCGGGCTTCGACCCCCAGCATTTCCTAGTCGGCGCCCGCGCCGCCTACGAGATGATCGTCACGGCCTTCGCCGAGGGCGACCGCCGCTCGCTGCGCAATCTCCTCTCGAAGGAGGTGTTCGACGGCTTCGAGGCGGCCATCAAGGACCGCGAGAGCCGCGGCGAGACCGCCGAGACCCGCTTCGTGTCGATCGACACGGCCGAGGTGTCGTCGGCCGAGCTGCGCGGCCGCATCGCCCAGGTGACGCTGCGCTTCGTCTCCCAGCTCATCTCGGTGACGCGCGACCGCGCCGGCGCCGTGGTCGACGGCTCCGACGAGAAGGTCACCGAGGTCACCGACGTGTGGACCTTCGCGCGCGACGTCTCCTCGCGCGACCCCAACTGGAAGCTGGTCGCCACCGAGGCCGGCCACTGACGGCCGCGACGGCGCCCCATGACCGCCGTCGCCCCTTCGTCTCGTCGCCTCCATATCGGTCCAGGCCGAGGTCGCGCTTTGGGCCTCGCGCTCGTCTGTGCCCTCGCGCTGTCGGCGGAGGGCGTCTCTGCCGCGCCGGCGGCCCGACGTGACGACCCCGAGGCGCGCGGCCGCGGACGCCCGCCGCCCGAGATGCCGCTGGTCGTCACGGACGCGCAGCTCGAGCCGATCGACTTCGCTGATCTCCCCGGCTGGACCGACGACGACCAGGCCGCCGCACTCGCCACCTTCAAGGCGAGCTGCCGGCCGCTGCTGCGCGGCGATCCCGCCGCCGATCCGCGCCCGATGCGGCGCGCCCTGATGGGACCGTGCCGCCGCGCGATGGCGCATCGCTCGGCAACGACCGAATCGGCGCGAGCCTTCTTCGAGCAGAACTTTCGGCCGCTGCGGATCAGCCGGATCGGCGAGCCGGCGGGCTTCCTCACCGGCTATTACGAGCCGATCGTCGACGGCTCGCGCTTCCCGACCCAGGTCTTCAAGGTGCCGATGTATCGCCGGCCGCCCGACCTGGTGGCGCCGGGCGCCAAGCCGGGCCAGCCCTTCCCCAACCGGGGCCAGGCGTTCCGCACGCTGCCGGACGGCTCCACGGTGCCGTACTACGACCGCGGCGAGATCGAGGACGGGGCGCTGTCCGGCCGGCGGCTGGAGCTCGCCTGGCTGAAGGATCCGGCCGATCTCCTGACCATCCAGATCCAGGGCTCGGCCCGCGTGCGGCTGGAGGACGGCACGCTCCTGCGCGTCAACTACGACGGCCACAATGGCTTCCCCTACACGCCGGTCGGCCGGGTGCTGATCGAGCGCGGCCACATCCCGCGCGAGGAGATGTCGATGGCCCGCATCCGCGACTGGATGCACGACAACCCCGAGGAGGCGACCGAGGTGCGGCGACAGAACCGCGCCTTCGTGTTCTTCCGCATCGTCGGGCTCGACGTGACCCAGGGACCGCTCGGCGGCCAGGGCCTCCCGCTCACCGACGGGCGCTCGATCGCGGTCGATCGCGTCCTGCACGTCTACGGCACGCCGTTCTTCATCTCGGCCGAGCTGCCGATCACCGGCATCCGCACGAACGATCCGTTTCGCCGCACCATGATCGCCCAGGACACCGGCTCGGCCATCACCGGGCCGGCGCGCGCCGACCTCTATTTCGGCTCGGGCGACGATGCCGGGCGGGTCGCCGGCCGCATCCGCGAGCCCGGCCGCTTCGCCGTGCTGGTGCCGAAGGAGATCGATCCCGTCGTGCGCGGCGCCGCGATGCCGCTGCCGCGGCTGCGTCCGCCGCCGTTGCCCGAGAAGCCGAGCGCCAAGCCGAAGCCGGCGCGCGGCGAGCCGCGCGGCGGCCGACGCACGCAGCGACGCTGAGGCTGCGAGGCCGCCATGGTGCGCAAGCTCAGCGACGAGGAGCACCGCCTGTGGTCGGGCGTCATCCGCTCGGTGCGGCCGCTGCATCCGGCCCGCGCCTCGGTGGCGCCGCTGCCCGCCGACACGGCGGCGCCGGCGACGCCCGAGCCGCGCCACGCGACCAGGGCGAAGTCCGGCGCATCGAACGCCGCTTCGGCAGGAACGCCGGCCGTTCCCGCCGCGCCGAAACCGCCGCCGCTCGCTCCGATTGGCCGGCGTGACACGCGGCGGCTGGCGCGCGGCACCACCGAGATCGAGGCCCGCATCGATTTGCACGGCATGACCCAGAGCGAGGCGCATGCGGCGCTGCGCGGCTTTCTGGTGCGGGCGCAGGGCCAGGGCTGCCGGCACGTCCTCGTGATCACCGGCAAGGGCGGCGACGGCGAGGGATCCGGACAGGGATTCGGGCACAGCCAGGGCCGCGGCATCCTGCGCCGGCAGGTGCCGCTGTGGCTGCAGCTCCCCGAGTTCCGCACCTGCGTGGCCGGCTTCGACGCCGCGGTCGGCCACGGCGGCGCCGGCGCCCTCTACGTGCGGATCAGGCGGCCGCGCTGAGGCGGCGCACCGTGTCGCCGGCGTCTTGGTCGTGCGCGTCGCAGCCGTGCACCTCGATCGTCACATGCGACAACGCCGAAATGCCGGCGAGGCGCGCCTTGTAGGCCTCCGGCGGCTGCGGGTCTTCGCTGACGACCGCGGCGATCACGGCGAGGTGGCCCGGCCCGACCCGCCACACATGCAGGTCGCTGACGCGATCACTGCCGACCTCGAGCTTGTCACGGACGGTCTTCACCAGGCGGGCGTCCGGCACCCTGTCGACCAGCACGCCGCCGGCGGCGCGCAAGAGGCCGACCGACCACTGCGTGATCAGCACGGCGCCGACGATCCCCATCAGCGGGTCCATCGCGGTCCAGCCGAGATAGCGCGCGGCGAGCAGTGCCACCACGGCCAGCACCGAGGTCAGCGCGTCGGCGAGCACATGGAAATACGCGGCGCGCAGATTGTTGTCGGTGTCGTGTGCGTGATCGTGATCATGATCATGACTTTCGTCGTGATGATCGTGATCATCGTGGTCGTGCTCGTCGTGAGCATGACCATCGTGGTCATGATGGTGGTGATCATGATCATCGTGTGCGGCGTGTCCGGCAAAGCCGTGATCGTGATGATGATGGTGCGGGTCGAACAGCAGCCAGGCGCTGACGAGATTGACGGCGAGGCCGACCACGGCGAGCGCGATCGCCTGGCCGAAGGCGATCTCGACCGGCGTGATCAGCCGCTCGACCGACTCCCACGCGACCAGCAGCGCGACGATCGCCATCACCACGGCGCTGGCGAAGCCGGCGAGCTCGCCGATCTTGCCGGTGCCGAAAGTGTAGGCCGGATTCTGCGCGTTCCGGCGCGCCATCCGGTAGGCCAAGGCCGCGATCGCCAGCGCCCCGGCATGGGTCGCCATGTGCCAGCCGTCCGCCACCACGGCCATCGAGCCGAACAGCGTGCCGCCGACGATCTCGGCTACCATCATGGTGCCGGTCAGCGCCACCACGGCCCAGGTCCGCCGCTCATTGGCGTCGTGGCCCTTGCCGAGAAAGACGTGATCGTGCTGCCAGGCCTTCAACGAACGGGTGTGCATGGGCGGATCCGGAAGCTGTCGTAGCCTTTGGCTATCGTGGAGGTGCGGCCGGCCGCACGCAAGATGCCGCCCGGCGTCCCGCTCGGCTTCAACGCGCCCTCCGCCTGCGCTATGAGGACGGTCCGATCCGCACCGCGCGCCCCCCCGGCGAACAAGACCGAAAGACATGGCCGAGATCATCATCGCCGACACGACGCGGCAGTACGACGGCACGCATCTGGAGACGCAGCCGCTCGGCGGGACCGAGTCGTCGGTCATCCGGCTGGCGCGCGAGCTGGCGCGCCGCCGTCACGCCGTGACCGTCTACACCAACTGCACCACGCCCGTGGAGGACCACGGCGTCATGTGGCGGCCGATCGCCGGCGCCCGGCCGGAGACCTGCGACCTCTACGTCGCCTGCCAGCATCCCCGCCTCCTGCGCTTCGTGCGGCGTCCGAAGCGACGCGCCATCTGGGTGCTGTGGCAGCCGAACCACCTCAAGCACTACAAGCAGATCGGCCGCGTCTGGTGGTACCGGCCCGTGCCGGTGCTGCAGAGCCTGCACCAGGTCAACATCTACTCGCCGTTCCTGCCGCGGCGCGATCCGCAGATCCTCATCCCGCTCGGCCTGCCCGAGGACGTGCGTGGCCACGCCCCGCTCGCCGCGCCGCCGCCGCGCCGCGCCATCTTCGCCTCCAATCCGCAGCGCAACCTCAAGCGCCTCGTCGAGATCTGGGCCGAGAAGGTGTTGCCGCGGGTGCCCGACGCGGTGCTCGACGTCTACGGCGTGCACGACATTCCGCCCGGCACGAACGCCTGGGACGTGTGGTCCGGCACGCTGCTGCCGGCGGACCAGCCGGCGCAGGTGCGCGCCTCCGTCGTGGTGCATCCGAGCGCCACCCGCGAGGGCCTGATCGCGGCGATGCGCGGATCGCGCGTGCTCGTCTACCTGTCCCACAAGGTCGAGGCGTTCTGCCTCGCCGTCGCCGAGGCGCAGGCGCTCGGTGTGCCGGCCGTGGTGGCGCCGGTCGCCGCCGTGCCGGAGCGCGTGCTCGACGGGATCACCGGCTTCCACGAGGCCGACCCGGACCGCTTCGCCGACCGCACCGTCGCGCTGCTCACCGACGACGCGCTATGGCGGCGCCAGCACGAGGCGGCGATCCGTCACCAGCAGGGTATCTCGTGGTCCGAATATGCCGGCCGCTTCGAGGCCGCGCTGCTCGCCGACCGCTTCCCGATCACCCGCTCGGTGCTCGCCTTGCCGCCGGACGACAGCGACCGGCTGTCCGGCTGATCGCGCTGCCGACGCCTCGCCGCGCCTCACCCGGCGGCGCGGGTCTCCTCGGCCACCGGCTCGGGGGGCGGCAGATAGTCCTTCCAGATCGCCTGATCGCCGAGCGTGTCGACGAAGGCGCGGTGGGCGGCGAGCTCGGCCGCGTCGATGCGGGGCGCGAGCGGGACCGGGCGGGCGCGGACCACGCGCACGGTCGTGCCGACCTCCACCGAGACGGTGTCGGCGCTGACCAGATCGAGCGAGACCTGCCGGGCCTCGATCAGCTCGAGATACACCTCGGCCAGCAGCTCGGAATCGAGGAGCGCGCCGTGCTTGACGCGGCGCGACGTGTCGATCCGATAGCGGGCGCACAGATCGTCGAGCTTGTTCGAGGCGCCGGGGAATTTTCGGCGGGCGAGCTGCAGCGTGTCGACGATGCGGGTGCGCGGCAAGGCCGCGATGCCGCAGCGGTCCAGCTCGGCATTGATGAAGCCGAGATCGAACATGCCGTTGTGGGCGATCATCGGGGCGTCGCCGATGAAGGCGACGAACTCGTCGACGATGTCGGCGAACAGCGGCTTGTCGGCCAGGAACTCGGCCGACAGCCCGTGCACGGCGAACGCCTCCGCCGGCATGTCGCGCTGCGGGTTGATGTACTTGTGGAACGTCCGGCCGGACGGCAGGCGGTTGACCAGCTCGATGCAGCCGATCTCGACCAGACGGTCGCCCTTGAGCGGGTCGAGGCCGGTGGTCTCGGTGTCGAACACGATCTCGCGAATGGTCATCTGGCCTCGCGCTCACGGCGCTGTCTGATCGGGCGGCCGCGACCGCGGCGCCCGAGTCGGGAGGGCGGCCAGAATGGCACGGACCTGGGCGCGGGCGGAATCGAAGCCGCCGGAGCTGTCCACGACAAAATCGGCGCGCCGGCGCTTCTCGGCGTCCGGCATCTGCTTGGCGAGGATCGCGAAGAACTTCTCCGGCGTCATGCCGGGCCGGCGCAGCACGCGAGCACGCTGGAGGTCGGCCGGCGCCGAGACGACGACGACATGGTCGACCCGGGCGTCGCCGCCGGTCTCGAACAGGAGCGGGATGTCGAGCACCGCGACGGGCGCGCCGTCGGCCCGCGCCCTGGCGAGGAACGCCTCCTCCTCGCGCCGGACCAGCGGGTGGACGATCGCCTCCAGCGTCTTCAGCGCGGCGGCATCGTTCAGCACGCGCGCGGCGAGGCGGGGGCGGTCGATCCGACCGTCGACCGTGACGCCCGGAAAGGCGGCCTCGACCGGTGCTACAGCGTCACCCTCGTAGAGGCGGTGGACCGCCGCGTCGGCGTCGTGGACGGGCACGCCCGCTTCGGAGAACATGCGGGCCGTCACCGACTTGCCCATGCCCACCGATCCGGTGAGCCCGATGATGCGCATCGTCGCGCTCATGGTCGCGGACATGGCCGTTTCATCCGGTACCGCCTCATCCCGCTAGGCAGCCCTCGCGACGCAGGAAGGCGAGCAGCGCGAGCAGCGGCAGGCCCAGGATGGTGAAATGGTCGCCGTCGATCCGCTCGAAGAGATGAATCCCCAGCCCTTCGAGCTGATAGGCGCCGACGCTGGTCGTCACCGCGTCGCCGGCCGTGTCCAGATAGGCGTCGAGAAACCGGTCGGTGAGCCGCCGCATGGTGAGGCGGGCGGTCTCGACATGGCTGAAGATCACCCGCCCGTCCTTGGCGACCGCGACGGCGGAGTGGAGCGCGTGGGTCTGGCCGCCCAGCGCCTTGAGCTGCTCGCGCGCCGCGGCGCGGCTCTCCGGCTTGTCGAAGCGGCGGTCGCCGAGCGCCAGCGTCTGGTCGGCGCCGATCACGTAGTGCCCGGGAAAGCGGGCGACGGCGACCCGGGCCTTCTCGCGCGCCAGCAGGAGGGCCGCCTGGTCGGGCGCCACCGGGCCGCCGCGCGTCTCGACGGCGCGCTCGTCGATGTCGGCGTCGGCGACCTCGAGCGGAAAGCCGGCGGCGGCCAGCATGGCGCGCCGCACCGCGCTCTTCGAGGCGATCACCAGCGGGGTCGGAGCGAGCCAGAGCATCACGTCTTCCCCGTCGAACGATCTCTGTCATTCCGGGACGGCGTGAAACGCCGGACCCGGAATCCAGCGACGATTTCAGAGCCTTTCGGCTGGATTCCGGGTTCGCGGCTTCGCCGCGCCCCGGAATGACGACTCGTGGTCATTCGAACTCCGTCATTCGCCGCCGAGCTGGCGGCGGCGCTCGGCCAAAAGCGCCATCACGGCGGCGGCCGTCTCCTCGATCGAGCGGCGCGTCACGTCGATCAACGGCCAGCCGTTGCGGGCGCACAGGCGACGCGAATAGGTGATCTCGTCGGACACCGCGTCCTGGTCGATGTACTGGTCGTCCTCCTGGTGGGCCTTGAGGCCGAGCAGCCGGTTCTGGCGGATCGCGACGATCCGTTCGGGGCTGGCGAACAGCCCGACCACCAGCGGATTCTTCAGCGCCTCGAGCCCCGGCGGCAGCGGCACGCCCGGCACCAGCGGGATGTTGGCGGTCTTCACGCCGCGATTGGCGAGATAGATCGAGGTCGGCGTCTTCGACGTGCGCGACACCCCGACCAGGACAACGTCGGCGCGCTCCAGGTCGTCGGCCATCTGGCCGTCGTCGTGCATCATCGTGTAGTTCAGCGCATCGATGCGCTTGAAGTACTCGGCATCGAGGGCGTGCTGGGCGCCGACCTTGGGGGTCGCCTCGGCGCCCAGATGCGACTCGAACAGCCGCAGCACCGGGCCGAGAATCGACAGGCAGGGCAGCCCGAGATCCCGGCAGGTCGCCTCCAGGCGCTCGATCAGGGCGGCGTCGAGCAGCGTGTAGAGGATGACGCCCGGCTCCTGCTCGATCTCGGCGAGCACATGGTCGAGCTGCTTGTTGGTGCGCACCGCCGGATAGACGTGCTCGACCGCCGACACCTGGGTGTACTGCGCGGTCGCGGCGCGCGCCACCGTGATCAGCGTCTCGCCGGTCGAGTCGGAGACGAGGTGCAGGTGGAAGAAGCTGGTCGGCTTGCTCATCGCGATCCAGACGGCGTTCGGGACGACGGCGTTCGGGACGACTGTGGACGGCTGGGGACAAAGCCCCTCCGCCGGCGGCGCCACGGGGTGGTGCGGCACGTCCCGGCCCGGCCCGGATCACATATTCACAAGACGGGAGAACGAGTCCCGGATTTATACGCCTTCAATGTGGAGAGCGGCAATGGTATCACCCCGGGGCGGTCGACGCACGGCCCAAGCCCCTCTGCGACAAAGACTCCCGGCGCTCGGCCGCGGGGTTGCCTCCGGACCCGGATCGGTGGATGACGGTGTGGACGAGGGTGGATCCCGTGTGGACAGCCGAGTCGTGAGTCTTTTCCCGCCCCCAATAGACTCAACAATGAAGATTCACTTAATCTTTTGAATGAGCAGATGACCAGGCCCGACATGCCCAGCTCCGTCTCGACGACCCCTCCGACCCGTAAAGTCCTCGACGTGTTGGCCGGCAAAAGGCAGGCGGTGCCTCCGGTCTGGATGATGCGCCAAGCCGGACGGTACCTGCCCGAGTACCGGGCGACACGTGAGCAGGCGGGGAGCTTCCTCGACCTCTGCTACGATCCAACGCTCGCCGCCGAGGTGACGTTCCAGCCGATCCGGCGCTTTGGCTTCGATGCAGCGATCCTGTTCTCCGACATCCTGGTGGTGCCGCACGCGCTCGGCCAGACGGTACGGTTCACGGCCGGTGAGGGCCCGCAGCTCGAGCCGGTGGTGACGGCCGAGAACGTCTCCCGCTATGCCGGCGCCTTCGACAAGACCAAGCTCGCCGCCGTGTTCGAGGCCGTGAAGCTGATCCGGGCCGGGCTGCCGGCCGAGACCACGTTCCTGGGCTTCTGCGGGGCACCGTGGACGGTCGCGACCTACATGGTGGCCGGCCAGGGCACCCCGGACCAGGGACCGGCGCGGCTGCTCGCCTATCGCGACCCGAAGACCATGCAGCGGCTGATCGACAGTCTGGTCGAGGCGTCGATCACGTATCTCACCGAGCAGTTCCGCTGCGGCGTCGACGCCGTCCAGCTGTTCGACACCTGGGGTGGCATCCTGCCGCCGGCCGAGTTCGACCGCTGGGTGATCAATCCGGCGAAGCGCATCGTCGACGGCGTGCGGGCGCAGGTGCCGGGCGCGAGGATCATCGCCTTCCCGCGTGGCGCCGGCACCCAGCTCGAACGCTTCGTCGACCGGGTTCCGGTGGACGCGGTCGGCCTCGACTGGACCATGGACCTCGAGTTCGCGCGCGAGCGCATCCAGAGCCGGGTCGCCGTGCAGGGCAATCTCGATCCGCTGCTGCTGGTCGCCGGCGGCGACGCGCTCGATCGCGGGGTCGATGCCGTCATGGAGGCGTTCCGCGACGGCCCGTTCATCTTCAATCTCGGCCACGGCATCACGCCCGAGGCACCGGTCGAGAACGTCGAGCGCATGCTGGCGCGGGTGCGCGGCCGTTGACCGACGGCGCCGGTCCGCCACGGGGCGAGCTCGCCTCGCCGGGCCGGCGCGTGGTCCGGGCCGTGATCGGGCTCCTGGTTCCGGTCGCGGCCGCGGTCGGCCTGATCCTCGTGGTGCCGATCGATCTCTACGACTGGATGAAGGCGGCGCATCTCGTCACCGTGACGGCCTGGGTGGCCGGCATGCTGGCGCTGCCGCCGCTGTTCGCCCTGCATATCGGGGCGGTCCCCGGTCCGGTGGCCGACACGCTCGGGCTGATCGAGCACCGGCTGATCCGGCACCTCGTCAATCCAGCCATGGTGCTGACCTGGGGGTTCGGCGGCTGGCTGATGTGGGAGGGCGGCTGGCTCGCCAGCGGCTGGTTCCACGGCAAGCTCGCGCTCGTCATCGTTCTGTCGGCCGTGCACGGTAGCGTGTCGGCCGAGACGCGTCGGCTGGCCCGACCCGGGGGCCTGGAAAAGGCCCGCAAGCGACGCGGATTCTACATTGTTCTCAACGTCGTGGGTGTCGTTTCGGCGGTCGGGACCGTGATCCTGGTGATTGTGAAGCCGTTCTGAACGGCAACCTGCACGTCCTTTCACCAGGCAACGCTCTTGCGTGCCTCGCCCTCTTTACCTATGTTGGCGCCATCTCCCCGAACGCAGGCAGATGCAATCGATCAAGGTCCCCCAGGGCCGAAGCGCAGCATCGGGGCCCAGAGGCCTAAGCCCGTCTGCCCAAAGACCTGCGACATCTCCCTTCCAGCGACGAGCGGAATTGACCCGCCGATCCACAGGACAACCCGCATGCGGGAAATGAAGCTTCAGGATCTCAAGTCGAAGAGTCCGACCGAATTGCTGGCGTTCGCCGACGAGCACGAGGTCGAGAACGCCTCGACCATGCGCAAGCAAGAGCTGATGTTCGCCATCCTCAAGCAGCTCGCGCAGAAGGACGTCGAGATCATTGGTGAAGGCGTCGTCGAGGTGCTGCAGGACGGCTTCGGCTTCCTGCGCTCCCCGGAGGCCAATTATCTACCCGGCCCGGACGACATCTACGTCTCTCCCTCGCAGATCCGCCGCTTCGGTCTGCGCACCGGCGACACCATCGAAGGCCAGATCAGGAGCCCGAAGGAGGGCGAGCGCTACTTCGCGCTCCTCAAGGTCAACACGATCAACTTCGAGGATCCGGAGAAGGCGCGGCACAAGATCAACTTCGACAATCTGACGCCGCTCTATCCGGACGAGCGGCTGAAGATGGAGGTCGAGGATCCGACCCGGAAGGATCTCTCCGCCCGCGTCATCGACATCGTCGCGCCGATCGGCAAGGGCCAGCGCGCCCTGATCGTGTCGCCGCCGCGCACCGGCAAGACGGTGCTGCTCCAGAACATCGCGCACGCCATCACGGCGAACCATCCCGAGTGCTATCTGATCGTCCTGCTGATCGACGAGCGCCCGGAAGAAGTGACCGACATGCAGCGCTCGGTGAAGGGCGAGGTGATCTCCTCGACCTTCGACGAGCCGGCCTCCCGTCACGTCCAGGTCGCCGAGATGGTGATCGAGAAGGCCAAGCGCCTGGTCGAGCATCAGCGCGACGTGGTGATTCTGCTCGACTCGATCACCCGCCTCGGCCGCGCCTACAACACCGTGGTTCCGTCCTCGGGCAAGGTGCTGACCGGCGGCGTCGACGCCAACGCCCTGCAGCGGCCGAAGCGCTTCTTCGGCGCGGCCCGCAACATCGAGGAGGGCGGCTCGTTGACCATCATCGCGACCGCGCTGATCGAGACCGGCAGCCGCATGGACGAGGTGATCTTCGAGGAGTTCAAAGGCACCGGCAACTCGGAAATCATTCTCGACCGCAAGGTCGCGGACAAGCGCACCTTCCCGGCAATCGACATCACCCGCTCGGGCACCCGCAAGGAAGAGCTGCTCACCGAGAACCAGACGCTCAAGAAGATCTACGTCCTGCGCCGCATCCTCAACCCGATGGGCACCATGGACGCGATCGACTTCCTGCTCGACAAGCTGCGCAACACCAAGACCAACGGCGAGTTCTTCGACTCGATGAACACGTGAGGCGATGCGCGAGGTCCCGCAGCGGCTGGCAGTCGGCGAGGCGCGCTGGCCCGAGGACCGAGCGCTGGTGGAGCGGCTGTTCCGCGACTACGTCGCCTGGTCGGGCGACGCCTCGTCTCCAAAAGCCCTCGAGCGCGAAGCGTCCCGGCTGCCGGGCCGCTACGCCCGACCTCATGGGTGTGTGCTGATCGCCCATGCCGGGCCGGACCCCGTCGGCGTCGCGGCCTATCGCCGGCGCCGCACCGGCGTCTGCGAGCTGACGCGGCTGTACGTCCGCCCGGCGTTCCGCGGTCTGCACATCGCCGAGGAGCTGGTCGCCGGGCTGACCGAGACCGCCGCCGAGGCCGGCTACCGCGCCATGGTGCTGGAGGTCGGCGAGTCGATGACCATCGCGCGCGACCTCTACGCCCGGTCCGGCTTCGTGCCGGACCGACGCGGGGCGCCGTCCCGGCCCGGGCTCGTGGTGCTGCGACGGGCGCTGGGGCGGACCGGCGGGCCGGGCTGACGGCCGGTCGAGCCGGCGCCTCCACGGGTGGGCGGTCAGGCGCGGGGCCGGGCGGTCGCCAGAACGCCCTGCAGGGCGTCGGGGGTCAGCACCGGGAGCGAGCAGCGGCCGTCGAAGCACACGAAAGCTGCAGCGCCCGCGACTGCGGCGATTTTCTCTTTTGCTGGATGATTTTCCGAAAGTCGGGCGCCGTCGCCGGCCCGTAACAGAATGCGCTCCGTGAACGGCACGTGCTGCGCTGCACCAATGAGTGCAGCATTGTGCGGAGGCTGACCGACCACGGCGATCTCTGCTGCGCGAAGACGCAGGTCGAGGGCGTTCAGCAACCCCATGTGGCCGAACAGGTTTGCGGCGGCGACCGGCAGCAGTCCAGCGAACAGCCGGTCGACCCGCTCCCGGTAGGCGTCGTCACCGGTCAGCACCGCGAGCCGCACGAGATTCTGGGCGGCGAGGCCGGTGTGATTCGGAATCGCATCGTCCTGGGTCGAGGTCGGTCGGACGATCAGCCCCTCGGCGTCATCGGCGGTGAGGAAGTAGCCGCCGGTGTCCGGATCGGCGTGATGGTCTTCGAGCGCCGACTGCCAAGCCACGGCAGTATCTAGCAAAAATTGGTCGCCGGTGGCCTCGTGCAGGGCCAAGGCGGCGCGGATCATCGCGGCGTGGTCCGAGGCGAGGCCGGGGAAGAGCAGCCGGCCATCCCGCCACGAATGGCCGAGCCGACCGTCCCGGGTCATCGACGTCGCTATGAAATCGAAGGCGCGCCGGGCGAGGGCGATCCACTCGGGCTCGTCCAGCAGGGCGCCGGCATTGGCCAGCGCCGCGATCATCAGGCCGTTCCAGTCGGCGAGGACCTTGTCGTCGAGGCCGGGGCGGATCCGGGATTCACGGGCCTTTAAGACACTTTGACGCAATGCAAAAAGTCGACTTTCGAGATCGCCGTCCAGCGGACGCAAGGCAAAGTCGCGTCCGGTCCGGACGCGGGCGTGTTCGTCGAGCAGCGCGAGCCGGTTGAGGATCGAATGCCCCTCGAAGTTGCCCGCCGGGGTCACGTCGTAGACCCGGGCGAACAGTTCGGCGTCCTCGGGACCGAGCACGGCCGCGATCTCGTCGGGTCGCCAGACGTAGAACTTGCCCTCTTCGCCTTCGGAATCAGCATCGAGCGAGGCCGCGAAGGCGCCCTCCGGCGTCACCATCTCGCGGACCAGCCAGCCGACCGTCTCGGCGGCGCGCTGCCGGAAGAGGGGATGCCCGGCGCGGGCATGGGCGAGCGCGAGCAGCTCGAAGAGCTGGGCATTGTCGTAGAGCATCTTCTCGAAATGCGGCACCAGCCAGCGGTCGTCGACCGAGTAGCGCGAGAAGCCGCCGCCGAGGTGATCGTAGATGCCGCCCTCGCACATCCGCTCCAGCGATAGGTTCACCAGATCGAAACACACATTGGTGCGCTGCAGCAGATCGTCGCCGGTGTCGACCCGCTGACCGGCCCGCCAGAGCAGCTCCAGCAGTGCGGGTTGCGGGAACTTTGGCGCGCCGCGAAGCCCGCCATTGCCGATGTCGATCAGCCCGGCGACTTGGCGGGCGACCTGGTCGAGCTCGGCTGTTCCGATGGTCACGGAAGCGTCGGCTCGGGCCCGCGCCGCGAGGCGCCCCATCAGGGCCTTGCGATTGTGGTCGATGCGCTCCGGCTCCTCCCGGAACAGCCGCGCAACCTCTTGCAATACATCGGGAAATCCCGGGCGTCCGTAGCGCGAGGCGGGCGGAAAATAGGTGCCGCCCCACACCGGCTCGCCCTCGGCCGTGAGGAACATGGTCAGCGGCCAGCCACCCTGCTCGCCCAGATGGTGCAGTGCACCCATGTAGATCTGGTCGATGTCGGGCCGCTCCTCGCGGTCGACCTTGATGTTCACGAACAGGTCGTTCATCAGCGCCGCGATCGACGGATTTTCGAAGCTCTCGTGCGCCATCACGTGGCACCAGTGGCAGGCCGCGTAGCCGACCGAGAGGAGGATCGGCTTGCCGGTCCGCTTCGCCTCGGCGAGCGCGTCCGGTCCCCACGGCCACCAGTCGACCGGATTGTGCCGGTGCTGCAGCAGATACGGGCTGGTCTCGTGGGCGAGACGGTTTTCGCGCAACGCGGTGCGGTCTGCGGCGGGTGTGTCCATCGGGGCTCCGGGGGTTTTCGCCATTGTGGAGGAGAACCACCGAGCCGGCGAGGGGTGCCGGCGCCGCGGAGAAGGCGAGATGCGCCTTTCAGGATGGGAGCAGATAGGGGATGGTTCGCCGGCCGAGACGCCGATAGATGCGAAAATCCGAGTCGGTGGTGAGCAACAGCGGATCGGCGACGATCTCGGTCATCCGAACCAGGCAAGCGTCAGCGAAGCTCATCGGGACGTCGGCATATTTTTCGACGAGACGGAGGACCGGATCGGCATCGGGCTGAAAAGCGAAGTCCGCTACGAGGGCGCCGCGTCGAATCAGGGCGGAGAGGGCCTGATATCCCGGTCGCCCGAGGAGATGGAAGGCTTCGGACAGGACCGCCTCGCAAGTCGACCACGGTGGCGGGGACCGTTCGGCTTGGCGGACCGCCCAGGCGTGGGCGGTGTCGCGCCGCGACAGCAGCGCGACGACGAAGCCGGCATCAACCAGAGTGCTTGCGGCCATAGCCGGAGGCTTTCAGAGCGGCCTTCGTGTTCGAGCTGAGATCGGGCGGCAGCCCGTCGACACTACCGACGAGGTCGGCGATGGCAACGTGTCCAGCCGGGGCCGCCTCTGACCGCGCGGTCAGTCGCTCGCGGACCACATCGGACTTTGAGACGTTGCGAAGACGGGATTCGGTCTCGATCTCGCTGACGAGGGCGTCCGGAAGCCTTACGGTCAGTGTCTTCATGGATGGAGAGTAAGACGGTTGTGGCAGGTATGCAAGACAACGCCGGATCGGGTGTGCGGCGCGAGGATCGGGCGGAGCATCCCGCTCCGCCGCTCCTCGCAGCCGCGCAAACGTCGGAGCAGGTCTCGGCATGACGGAGAGACGTGACAGCATCTTCGCCCTCTCGTCCGGCCGGCCGCCGGCGGCGATCGCCGTGGTGCGAGTCTCCGGGCCACAGGCGGGCGCGGCGCTCGCGGCGCTGATCGGGCGCATGCCGAAGCCGCGGCATGCGACGCTCGCCACGGTCCGCGAGCCGGCGACCCGCGAGGCGATCGACCAGGCCGTGGCGCTGTGGTTTCCCGGGCCGGCGAGCGAGACCGGCGAGGACACGGCCGAGCTTCAGATGCACGGCGGCCGCGCCGTGATCGCCGCCGTGCTGAAGGCGCTCGGCACCGTGCCGGGGTGCCGGATGGCGGAGCCCGGCGAGTTCACCCGGCGGGCGTTCCACAACGGCAAGCTCGACCTCACCCGGGTGGAGGGGCTCGCCGACCTGATCGCCGCCGACACCGATGCGCAGCGCCGCCAGGCGCTCAGCCACCTCAAAGGTCTGCTCGGCGACCGGGCGGAGGGATGGCGGCGCCGGCTGATCGAGGCGCAGGCCCTGGTCGAGGCCGGCATCGACTTTTCCGACGAGGCGGACGTGCCGACGGAACTTCTGGGTCCAGCACTGGCGCAGGTGAGGCTTCTGCGCGACGAGATTGTTCGAGCCCTGGCGGACGGGGGGCGGGGCGAGCGGCTGCGCGACGGGTTCGTCGTCGCCATTGCCGGGCCGCCCAATGCCGGCAAGTCGAGCCTCCTGAACCGGATCGTTCGGCGGGAAGCCGCGATCGTATCGCCGATTCCCGGCACCACCCGGGATGTCGTCGAGGTGCATCTCGATCTCGGAGGGCAGCCCGTGATGCTGCTCGATACTGCCGGGCTGCGGGACACCGACGATCCGATCGAGCAGGAGGGGGTTCGGCGAGCCCGCGAACGGGCGACCGGGGCGGATCTGGTGCTGTGGGTCCGGGACGCGCGGTCTGAGACGGAATTTCCACCGGCCGATATTCTCGAACGGACGTGGACCATTTCGACCAAGATCGATCTTGCCGGCGTCCCCGAGTCCGCCGCCCCCGGAGTCGCCGGGCGGCAGTTCTTCACGTCGGCCGTGACGGGCGAGGGGCTGCCGGAGCTGTTGGCCGCACTCGAGGCCGAAGCCGAGGCGCGAGTCGGGGTCGGCGAACCGGCCCTGGTGGTCCGGGCGCGGCATCGTGCGGCCCTGGAGGAAACGGTGGCGGCGCTCGACCGGGCGATGTCTCATCGCGACGGGGGCGAAGAGCTGGTCGCCGAGGATCTGCGCCTCGCGGCACGGGCGCTCGGCCGGCTGGTCGGTCGGGTCGACGTCGAGGACATCCTCGACGTCATCTTTCGTGATTTCTGCATCGGCAAATGATAGATGCGCGGGAGGGCGCCGCATTTTGGGCGCCGGGTTTCGAGTGTTTCACGTGAAACACCGTCCTCAACCCCCGACGCGACCATGGAAACACGCTTCGACGTCATCGTGATCGGAGGCGGGCACGCCGGCTGCGAAGCGGCCGCGGCCGCCGCCCGCATGGGTGCCCGCACCGCCCTGGTGACGCACCGGTTCGCGACCATCGGGGCGATGTCGTGCAATCCGGCGATCGGCGGGCTCGGCAAGGGGCATCTCGTGCGCGAGATCGATGCGCTCGACGGGTTGATGGGCCGCGTCGCCGACCGGGGCGGCATCCAGTTCCGCGTTTTGAACCGCCGCAAGGGTCCGGCCGTGCGCGGCCCGCGCTGCCAGGCCGATCGCGCGCTCTACGCCGCCGCCATGCAGGGCGCGATCCGGGCGATCGTGAACCTCTCGGTGATCGAAGGCGAGGCGGACGATCTCCTGATACGTGACGCTCTGGTGACGGGTGTCCGGCTCGCGGACGGCCGGGAGATTGGTACCGGAGCCGTCGTCGTAACCACGGGCACGTTCCTGCGCGGCCTCATCCATATCGGCGAGCGGACGATTCCGGCCGGCCGGATCGGCGAAGCGCCGGCGCTGGGACTGTCCGGCGCGCTGGAACGCGCCGGCCTGACCCTCGGACGGCTCAAGACCGGGACACCGCCGCGTCTCGACGGCCGAACGATCGACTGGGCCGCGTTGGAGATGCAGCCCGGCGACGATCCGCCGGAGCCGTTCTCCGTGCTCACCGACCGGATCGACACGCCGCAAATCGAATGCGGCATCACCCGCACCGTCGATGCGACCCATGCCGTGATCCGGGCGAACGTCCATCGTTCGCCGATGTATTCGGGCCAGATCGCCAGCCGCGGCCCGCGCTATTGCCCGTCCATCGAGGACAAGATCGTCCGCTTTGGCGAGCGCGACGGGCACCAGATCTTTCTGGAGCCGGAGGGCCTCGACACCGACACGGTCTATCCGAACGGCATCTCCACCTCGTTGCCCGAGGACGTCCAGGCGGCGCTCGTCGCGACCATTCCGGGGCTGGAGCGGGCCGTGATCACGCGGCCGGGCTACGCGATCGAATACGATCACGTCGATCCGCGTGAGTTGACGCCGGCGCTGGAGACGAAGCGGCTCTCCGGGCTCTTCCTCGCCGGCCAGATCAACGGCACCACCGGTTACGAGGAGGCGGCCGGGCAGGGGCTCGTCGCCGGGCTCAACGCCGCGGCGCGGGCCGGGGGCGGAGGCGAGATCGTGTTCGACCGCGCCGAAAGCTATCTCGGCGTGATGATCGACGATCTCGTCACCCGCGGCGTCTCCGAGCCGTACCGGATGTTCACGTCGCGGGCCGAGTATCGGCTGACGCTGCGGGCCGACAACGCCGACCAGCGGCTCACCGATCGTGGGATCGCGCTCGGGTGCGTCGGAGCCGAGCGCACCGCCCGGCATCGCGCCAAGATGGGGGCGCTGGACGCCGCCCGCGGTTTGGCCCGATCACTGTCCGTGACCCCGAGCGAGGCGGAGCGGTTCGGCTTCGCGCTGCGCAAGGACGGCCAGCGGCGCAGCGCCTTCGATCTCCTGTCGTACCCCGATATCGGGCTCGCCGATGTCGCCCGCATCTGGCCGGAGCTAGGCGCCCTCGCCCCGGCGATCGGGGAGCAGCTCGAGATCGACGCCAAATACGCTGTCTATCTCGATCGCCAGACCGCCGACATCGCCGCCTTCCGGCGCGACGAGGGTGTGGCGATCCCGGCCGATCTCGACTACGCGGCCGTGACCGGGCTCTCGAACGAGGTGCGGGCGAAGTTCTCGACCGCCCGCCCGGCGACGCTGGGGCAGGCCGGCCGCATCGACGGCGTCACGCCGGCGGCCCTGATGCTGCTCGCGGCGCACTTGCGGCGGCCGGGGCGCGGGCGGGCCGGGACGGGGCAGGGGTGAGCGGGTTTGATGGGTGGCGCGCGGCAGAGATCAGAACTAGCCCCTCATGGCGAGGAGCGGCCGAAGGCCGCGTCTCGAACCAGGTGGCGGCTAATGCTGGCGCCGCAGTGTCCGCGTGGGCCACATGGTTCGAGGCCCGCTGCGCGGGCACCTCACCATGAAGGGCTAGGCCCGCGCGCGTGGGGGCGCCGGTGCGTCCCCGTGCTCTCCCGTCACCCTGAGGTGCTCGACCGAAGGTCGAGCCTCGAAGGGCGACGGCCCCGGCAAGCCGAACGAGCACAGCTTCCATGAAGCCCGCCAAGACGCTCCCGGCCATCGACCTTGCGGACCGCGCCGCCGCCCTCGCGCTGACGCCCGTTTCACGTGAAACAGCGGCGCGGCTCGATCGGTTCGTCGAGCTGCTGCTCGCCCGGCAGGCCGTCATGAACCTGATGGCGCCGTCGACCATCCCGACCCTGTGGATCCGCCACGTCGCCGATTCGCTGCAGCTCCTGCCGTTGATCGGGCCAGAAGCGCGGACCTTCGTCGATCTCGGATCGGGCGGCGGCTTCCCGGGACTGGTGCTGGCCTGCGCGCTCGCCGACCGCGAGGGCGCCACCTTTCACCTCGTCGAGGCGACGCAGAAGAAGGCGGCGCTCCTGCGCGACGTCGCGGCGGACCTCGGGCTTCCCGTCACGGTCCATGCCGAACGGATCGAGGACTTCAATCGAAAAAAGCCGGTCGTCCCCGATATCACCACGGCGCGGGCGCTCGCGCCGCTTCCGGTTTTGCTCGGCTACGTTTATCCTTTGTTGACCAAGACAGGGCGTGCCCTGCTCGCCAAGGGTCAAGATGTAGAGGCCGAATTGACCCAGGCGTCTAAATATTGGAGGATCACGGCCGATCTCGTTCCGAGCGTAACCAGCCCGGAGGGTCGGATCGTCGTCGTCCGCGGCCTCGAGCGCGCCCGATGATCCGTCCGATGGACCCGCCCCGCTGCCGCCGCACGGCCCGTGCCGGCGCGCGACCGGTCCGAACCGAAAGCCACTGACATGTCCGACCAAGGTCCCGGCGACGCGATGCCGCTTCCGCATGCGGGCCCGCCGCCGCGCCCGCGCGTGCTCGCCATCGCCAACCAGAAGGGCGGCGTCGGCAAGACCACCACCGCGATCAATCTCGGCACCGCGCTCGCCGCCACGGGCGAGGAGGTGCTGGTCATCGACCTCGATCCGCAGGGCAACGCATCGACCGGGCTCGGCATCGACCATAAGAGCCGCGAGGTCTCGACCTACGACGTGCTGGCCGGCGGCGCGACCTTGCGCGAGATCGTGCGGCCGACCGCGGTGCCGCGGCTCGCCATCGCGCCCTCGACCCTCGATCTCGCCGGCCTCGAGCTGGAGATCGGCCAGGAGCGCGACCGCTCGTTCCGGCTGCGCGAGGCCATCACGGCCCTCAACGCCGATCCGACCGAGCCGCCCTACACCTATGTGCTGGTCGACTGCCCGCCCTCGCTCAACCTGCTCACCATCAATGCCATGGCCGCGGCCGACGCGATCCTGGTGCCGCTGCAGTGCGAGTTCTTCGCCCTCGAAGGCCTGTCGCAGCTCCTCAAGACGGTCGAGCAGGTGCGCTCGGCGCTCAACCCGGCGCTGACCATCCACGGCATCGTGCTCACCATGTACGACGCCCGCAACAATCTCTCGGGCCAGGTGGTCGAGGACGTCCGCGCCTTCATGGGCGAGAAGGTCTACGACACCGTGATCCCGCGCAACGTGCGGGTGTCGGAGGCGCCGTCCTACGGCAAGCCGGTGCTGGTCTACGATCTCAAATGCGCCGGCAGCGAGGCCTATCTGCGGCTCGCCACCGAGGTGATCCAGCGCGAGAAGGCGCTCGTCCGCCCGCTCGCCGGCTGAGCCGCCGCGTCGTTATTTCACATACAAAGTATATCGAGTACCCCGGGAGACCAGAATGGCCGAAGACGCCCCGCGATCGCGACTGGGACGCGGGCTCGCCGCGCTGATCGGCGACGTCGAGCCGTCGCAGGCGGCGGCTCCCGCCGCGGCGCGCGCCCGTCCCGGCGCGCCGGCGGCCGCCGCGCCCGAGTCGCCGCGCCCCGGCCGCAAGGTGCCGATCGCCTTCATCCGGCCGAACCCGAGGAACCCGCGCCGCAGCTTCGCCGAGGCCGAGCTCGCCGAGCTCGCCGACTCGATCAAGGCGCACGGGCTGATCCAGCCGATCGTCGTGCGCGCCGTGAAGGACGCGGCCGACGCCTACGAGATCATCGCCGGCGAGCGCCGCTGGCGCGCCGCGCAGCGCGCCGCCCTGCACGAGGTGCCGGTCGTCGTGCTCGACGTGACGGACGGCGAGGCGCTGGAGCTCGCTATCATCGAGAACGTGCAGCGCGCCGATCTCGATCCGATGGAAGAGGCGGCCGGCTATCAGGCGCTGATCGATTCCTACGGCTACGTCCAGGACGACGTGGCGAAGACGGTCGGCAAGAGCCGCAGCCACGTCGCCAACACGCTGCGTCTGCTCAAGCTGCCCGAGAGCGTCAAGGTGCTGGTATCGGCCGGCGAGCTGACCGCCGGCCACGCCAAGATGCTGGTGGGCGAGCCCGACGCCGAGGCGCTGGCCAAGCAGATCGTCGCGCAGGGGCTGAACGTGCGCCAGGTCGAGGCGCTGGTCCGCAAGGACACCGACGGCCCGCGTCCGGGCCCGAAGTCCAAGGCGCCGGCGAAGCCGAAGGACGCCGACACGCGGGCGCTGGAGAAGCGCCTCTCCGATGCGCTCGGCCTCACCGTGTCGATCGACCACAAGGGCGAGGCCGGCACGCTCCACATCCACTACCGCGATCTCGACCAGCTCGACGACGTGACCCGCCGGCTGGAAGGCGGCTGAGGGGCGCGGCGCGGACGCGCCGACAATGCGGCACGACGGGCGCGTCTCTCCCTCTCCCCGCGGGCGGAGAGAGGGGCGGGGTGAGGGGGCGTTTCCGCGAAGCAGAGACTCGCGGCAACGCCCCCTCACCCGACATCCGCGCTGGACGCGCGAATGTCACCTCTCCCCGCGCGCGGGGAGAGGTGACCGGCGCCTTCGATCGTTATAACAAGATGCTCACGCCGCGCGGACGGCGCCCAGGAACTTGCCGACCTCGGTCTTCAGCTTGGTGCTGTCGCCGGACAGGAGCTGCGCGGCGGAGAGCACCTGGCTCGCCGCGGAGCCGGTCTCCTGCGCACCCAGGCGCACGTCGCCGATGTTGGCCGACACCTCGCGGGTGCTGTGCGCGGCCTGCTGGACGTTGCGCGAGATCTCCTGCGTCGCCGCGCCCTGCTCCTCGACCGCGGCCGCGATGGTCGACGAGATCTCCGACAGCTTTCCGATGGTGCCGGCGATCTCGCGGATCGCCGCGACCGAGCCCTGCGTCGCGCCCTGAATCTCGCCGATCTGCTGGCTGATCACGCCGGTCGCCTTGGCGGTCTCCTGGGCGAGTTGCTTCACCTCGGCGGCGACCACGGCGAAGCCCTTGCCGGCGTCGCCGGCGCGAGCGGCCTCGATGGTGGCGTTGAGCGCGAGCAGATTGGTCTGGCCCGCGATGGTGTTGATCAGCTCGACGACGTCGCCGATGCGGTTCGCCGCCTCGGCCAGATCCTCCACCTGCTTGTTGGTGGCGTGCGCTTGCTCGACCGCGCCGCGGGCGACGCACGCCGACTCCTGCACCTGCCGGCTGATCTCCTGTACCGAGGACGACATCTCCTCGGTGGCCGAGGCGACCGACTGGACGTTGGACGACGCATCCTCGGCGGCGCTCGCGACGGTCGCGCTGAGCGATTGCGAGCGCTGCGCCGTTCCGGTCAGCGCGTTGGCCGACGCCTCGAGCTCGGTCGAGGCGGACGTGACGGTCTCGACGATCTCGCCGATCATCGCCTCGAAGGACCGCGTGATCTGATCGACACGCCGGCCACGCTCGAGCTTGGCCTCCGCGTCGGCCGCGGCCGCGGCGTCGGCCGCCTTCTTGTCGACCAGGGCCTGCTTGAAGATCTGCAGGGTCGTGGCGATGCGACCGATCTCGGTCGCCTCGCCCTGATGCGGCACCTCGGCGGCGAGATCGCCGCGCGCCAGTGCCTGCATGGGCGTGACCACGGAGGCGATGCCGCGCGACACGTCGACGACCAGATAGACGGCGAGGCCGATGCCGAGGAGCGCCGAGCCGCCGAGAATGATCAGCATCAGGTCGAACGCGCGGTCGTAGGTGGCGGAAGCCGCCTTGGCGGCCGCCTCGGCGCCGGCGTTGTTGAGCGCGATGTTCTTGTTGAGCAGGTCGTCGGCGGCCTTGCCGATCGGATAGACCTTCGTCTCGTTGTACTGCGAGACCGCGGTCGGAAGCTTGCCGGCATTGGCGCGCGACATCTCGACGACCGCCTTGACGCCTTCGTCATAGAGCGCGGCCTGCTTCTTCCACTGATCGAAGGTGCTGCGCTCCTCCGGCGAGGTGATCAGCTTCTCGTAGGCCGCCGCGTACTTGGCGTTGCGGTCGTAGTTCAGCGCCAGCGTCTTCTCGACCGCGGCCTTCGTTTCGGGCGTCTCGGCCAGCATGTGGAGCCGCACGACGCTGCGGATGATGGTCACGCCGGCGCGCAGATCGGCCAGCGCCCGCACGCTCGGCAGCCAGTTCTCGGAGATCTCGACCGCGTTGGTGTTGATGGCCCGCATGCTGCTGATCGCGAGCAGCCCCATCCCGGTCATGCCGACCAGCAGGAACGACACGACGAGGGTGATCTTGGTCCGGATCGAGAGCTTCGCCAGCATGGCACGGGTCCGATGAGAGAGCGTTTCGGGTCGCGAAAAAGCGGCGGCTCGGGGACGTGAGGATCCCCGACCGGCGCCTCGTCGCCTGTCGATTCGAGAGAGCGGCCGCACCCTGAGGTTCGCGAGCCGACAATCGTTGTTATAACAAGGCGAGTCCTACGGACGTGTTAATGGTAGAGCCGCGCGGCCATGGAAATGATCAAGGTATGATCGGACCTGTTGGTTGAACTCTACCTGATCGTACTAGTGATGACGCCGCGGGCTCGAACAAGCACCACGCGTCGTCGCCTCCAATCGCATGGCGAGGGAACTCCGCAGGAGCGGATCTCGAACCATGAGGTTGGAGCCGCACGACATCAGGACCACGAGCAGCCTGAACCCCGCCGTGGATCGCCGATCGTGCGCGAGAGATCGGCGGCGGAGGCGAGGACGCGAGATCACGTCCCGCGGTCGGCCGAATAGCCCATCCTGAATCCGCCCCAGTGGCGGCCCCGCACCGTGATGGGCGCCGAGCAGTCCTTCATCAGCACGAAGTTGCCGCCGCCCATGTCGCGGCGGTAGGTCTGCAGGAGGAACGGCTTGGTGCTGCGCCCGGCGGCCAGCCCGGTGCGATCCGCGAACATGCGGCGATTGCGGCAGTTCGCCGTGTTCCAGGCCGGATCGCCGGGTCGCTGCGGCTGCGAGAACTTCTTGTTGTGGGTCGGCAGATAGCCGTTGCGGTCCACCGCGGCGCAGAAGGCGATCTGGGCGCTCTTCGTCAGCAGCGGCTCCTGCAGGGCCGGCAGCAGCCGGTCGCACAGCGCCGTGAATCGCGTCGTCACCTGCTGCGGATCGCTGCCCGGCACCGGCACGTAGGTCTCGTCGAACAGCTCCGTCATGGTGATCAGATTCTGCTCGAGCGCCCGTTCGAACATGGTCCCGACCTCCTGCGCCGCCGCGGTGACGAGGGCGACGAAGGCGGTGTCGTCGGTCTCGACGCCGGCCTGCGCGGTGAGCAGCGCCAGCTCCTCGCTGCGTTTCAGGAGACCGTGGACGCGCTGATCGGCGGTGCGCAGATCCTCGGACGATCGCGCCACATGCGTGCTCATCGCCTCGAAGGCGGTCTGCAGCGCGTCGCAACGCCCCTGGATGTCGTGATTGGCCTCGACGATCGCGCGCATGTCGCCGCGCATCCGCGTCATCGCCGGCCCGACATGGTCGATGACCTGGCGGATCGCCGCCGTGCCGGCCTGCACGGTCGCGGCACGGCCGACCGTCTCGGCCGATTCCGCCATCAGGCCGCGTGTCTGCGTGTCGAGCATCGTGAGCGTCGCGGCGATCTCGGCGGTCGCCTCCGAGGTCTGCTTGGCGAGCGCCTTCACCTCCTGGGCGACGACGGCGAACCCTTTGCCGGCCTCGCCGGCGCGCGCCGCCTCGATGGTGGCGTTCAGGGCCAACAGATTGGTCTGGCGGGCGATCGCGTCGATGCCGCCGGCCGCCTTGGCGACCCGCTCGAGCGCGGCCCGCAGGCCGTCGAGCTTGCTCTCGAAGCCGGCCGTCGCGGTGGCGAGCGCGCTGATTTCGGCGAGCGAGGTGGCGACCGAATGGGCCGAGGCGTCCATCTCGGAGCAGGCGGCCTCGATCGTCTGGTCCGCCGCGCTCGCGGCCGATCCGATCCGCCGGTTCGAGCTGGTCAGCTCGGTCGCGGCGGCCGAGAGGGTGCGGCACTCGGCGGTCAGCCCCTGCGCCTTGGCGTCGACGTCGGCGATGTTGCCGGCGACATCGGCGAGCTCGACCGACAGGACGCCCACGGTCCGGGCGATCGTGCGCACCACCCCGTCGTCCACGGCCGGCATGCCCATGCGGTTCCCCCGATGTTCGGTCGACTCGGTCGGGCCGCATCTTGCGGGATCGAGCCTTCCAACCGGTTAACCGCAGGTGGGCTAGTATCTACGGCACGACCGAGGGTGGCGGGCGCCCGTGTCCGACCGGCCGTGCCGCCCCGGATCTATCGCTTCTGCCGCGCCCGCAGCGCGGTTTGCAGCAGCGCCCGGTGGCACAGCGCGTCGGCGAGATCGGCCCGGCGGCGCACCGCCGTCGCCGTCTCGGCCAGATCCGTCATCACCTGGGCGAGCCGCGGCGTCGTCCACGCGGCGAGCGCCGCCCGGACGGCCGGCTCGCGCCGGAAGAACAGCCCCCGAAACCCTTCGCGCAGCGCGTCCTGGGCCGGCCGGCCGGTGTCGATCGCGGCGCGGGCGCGGTGAAGCTGGGCGGCATGGCGCAGCGCCGCCCCGATCAGACGGTCCGGATGCGTGCCGGCGGCGCGGGCGCGGGCGAACTCGGTATCGAACGCCGCCGGCTTGCCGGCGAAGACCGCGTCGATCACGTCGTCGAGGGCCAGCGCCGCCCCGTCGGCGATCACGGCCAGCACGTCGTCGACCTCGATGCGGCCGCGGCCGTGGCCGTAGAGGGCGAGCTTCCTCAACTCGCCGCGCGAGGCCTGGCGGTCGCCGCCGATCAGCGAGACCAGCAGCGTCTTGGCATCGTCCGCGATGCCGAGCCCGGCCGCCTTCATCTCCTGGTCGATCAGGCGGGCCAGATCGGCGTCGCCGTCGACATAGCAGGGCAGCGCGACGGCGGTGCGGGCCTTCTCGCAAACCAGGCGGATCGCCGCGTCCTTGCGCAGCTCGCCGGCCTCGACGATCACCCGGCAGTCGCGCGGCGGGTCGGCCGCGAGGGCCTCCACGGTGGGCGCGAGATTGCTCCGCCCGGCCTTGATCCACACGGCCCGCCGCCCGCCGAACAGCGGCACCGTATGGGCCTCCTCGGCGATCCGGCCGGGCTCGATGGCGTCGCCGTCGAGCCGCACGAGGGCGAAGGGATCATTCGGGTCGTCGACCGAGGCCTTGATCAGTGCCTCGACCCGCTCGCGCACCAGCCCCGCGTCGGGACCGTAGACGAGCGCGATCGGCCGCCCGGCATCCGGCCGGCCGACATAGGCATCGATCTCGGAGCCCTTGAGGGCGGTCATGACGAAGTCTGCGTCACGTCCCGGCGACGAAATAGGAGGCGAGGCGCGACCGGATGGTCTCGGCGATCACGCTGGCGGCGCGGTTCTCGGCGTCGCGCAGGGCGCGCTGACGGGCGAAGCGCTGCTGCTGGCCGGGAATGTCGTAGGACACGCGGCTGAGCGCCACGTCGGTGACGACCGGCTTGCCGGTGTTCAGGTCGACCAGGATGTAGTTGGCCGTGATGCCGAAGTTCTCGACGTCCGGCCGTGCCGTCTCGACGTCGACGATCACCGAGACACGGGTCGTCGTGATCCGGATGTCGAGCCGGTGGGTGGGCGGTGCCGGGTTTCCACCGGACAGCATGAAGACGAGCTGGTTGCGCAGGTCGACGGCGATGCGGGCCTGCGGGGTGCCGTTCGGCGCCGAGATCTGGGCGATGTCGATCTGGGCCAGCGAGCCGGCGAGCGACGGCCCGCCGTCGAGCGTCCTTGTCCCGTAGAGCGGCTGGAAGCAGCCGGCGAGTGGCACGGCGAGCGCCAGCACGGCTGCGCCGCGCATCGCGAGTTGCACCACGCGTCGCCGGTCCGGCGCCGCGTCTGCGTGCGCCGTGCGGAAAAGTCCCGTCCGATCAAGCCACCACATTCACGATCCTGTGCGGGACGACGATGACTTTTTTGGGAGCCGCGCCCCCGAGCGCCTTTTGTACCGCGTCCAGGGCCAGAACGGCAGCCTCCACGTCCGCTTTTCCGGCGGTGCGTGGCACCGTTACATCACCTCGCTTCTTGCCGTTGATCTGCACCGGCAGCGTGACCGTGTCCTCGACCAGCAGATCCGGCTCGACCTCGGGCCACGCCGCCTCGCAGACGAGGCCGGTCTGGCCGAGCGCCGCCCAGCACTCCTCGGCGAGGTGCGGCATCATCGGGTGGAAGAGCTGGACCAGGATCGCCGCCGCCTCGCGCACTGCCCAGCGGTAATCCGCGGGCGGCTCCGCCCCGGCGGCGCCGAGCGAGGTCTGGAAGGCGTTGGCGAGCTCGTAGATGTGCGCCACGCAGCGGTTGAAGCGCAGCTTCTCGATATCCTCCGACACCCGCGACAACGCCAGATGCGCCGCCTTGCGGAGCGCCGTCGCGGCCTCGCCGAACATCGCCGGTCGTGGCAGGTCGCCCTTCGCGGCGACCGCCTCGGCGTCGCCGATCAGCCGCCACAGGCGCTGGACGAAGCGGGCCGCGCCTTGCGCGCCCTCCTCGGTCCAGATGACGTCGCGCTCGGGCGGCGAGTCCGACAGCATGAACCAGCGCGCCGTGTCGGCCCCGTAGGATCCGATGATCTCGTCGGGGTCGACCGTGTTGCGCTTCGACTTCGACATTTTTTCAATAGGCCCGATCTCGACCGGGATCTCGGTGCCCGTGAGAATCGCCGTGCGGGTGTCGCCCTGGCCCGCGATCGTCACCTCGGCCGGGGAAGCAAAAGTGCCGTCCGGCTTCTTGTAGGTCTCGTGGACCACCATGCCCTGCGTGAACAGGCCGGCGAACGGCTCGTCGAGCCCGGCATGGCCCGTCGCCTTCATGGCGCGGGTGAAGAAGCGCGAGTAGAGGAGGTGCAGGATCGCGTGCTCGATGCCGCCGATATACTGGTCGACCGGCAGCCAGGAATCGACCGCGGCGCGGTCGGTCGGCGCGTCATTGATCCACGGGTCGGTGAAGCGCGCGTAATACCACGACGAGTCGACGAACGTGTCCATCGTGTCGGTCTCGCGCGTCGCCTTCGTGCCGCAGTGCGGGCAGGCGACGTGCTTCCAGGTCGGGTGCCGGTCGAGCGGGTTGCCGGGCCGGTCGAAGGCGATGTCGTCCGGCAGCGTCACCGGCAGGTCGGCGATCGGCACCGGCACGGTGCCGCAGCTCGGGCAATGGATCACCGGGATCGGGCAGCCCCAGTAGCGCTGGCGCGAGATGCCCCAGTCGCGCAGCCGGTACATCACCTCGCGGCGGCCGACCGGGGCGTTGCCGCGGATCTCCTTCTCCAGCCGGCTCGCCACCTCGGCCTGCGCCTCGGCAAACGTCATGCCGTCGAGGAAGCGGGAGTTGATCATCCGGCCGTCGCCCACATAGGCCGTGTCGGTGACCGTGAAGGTCGCCGGGTCCTGGCCCTCGGGGCAGACGACAGGCGTGTTGCCGAGCCCGTACTTGTTGACGAAGTCGAGGTCGCGCTGGTCGTGCGCCGGGCAGCCGAAGATGGCGCCGGTGCCGTATTCCATCAGCACGAAATTGGCGACATAGACCGGCAGCGTCCAGGTCGGGTCGAACGGATGGATGGCCCGGATGCCGGTGTCGAAGCCGAGCTTTTCGGCCTTGTCGATCGCTTCTTGCGCGGTGCCGATGCGCTTCGCCTCGGCGATGAAGGCGGCGAGCGCCGGGTTCTTCTCCGCTGCGGCCTTGGCGAGCGGATGGTCGGGCGACAGCCCCATGAACCTGGCGCCGAACAGCGTGTCGTGCCGGGTCGTGAAGATCTCGAGCTCGGTCTCGCCGCACGGCGTCGTCGCCGGATCGAGCGCGAAGCGCACGTGCAGCCCCTCGGAGCGGCCGATCCAGTTCTTCTGCATCAGCCGGACTTTTTCCGGCCAGCGGTCGAGGCCGTCGAGAGCGCTCAGCAGCTCTTCCGAGAACTTGGTGATCTTGAAGAACCACTGGGTCAGCTCGCGCTGCTCGACCAGCGCGCCCGAGCGCCAGCCGCGCCCGTCGATCACCTGCTCGTTGGCCAGCACGGTCTGGTCGACCGGGTCCCAGTTCACCTTCGACTGCTTGCGCTCGACCAGCCCCGCCTTCAGCATGTCGAGGAACATGCGCTGCTGGTGCTTGTAGTAGGTCGGGTCGCAGGTCGCGATCTCGCGGTCCCAGTCGAGCGACAGCCCCATCGACTTGAGCTGCGCCTTCATGGTCGCGATGTTGGCGTAGGTCCATTCGCGCGGATGGACCTTGTTGGCCATGGCGGCGTTCTCTGCCGGCATGCCGAAGGCGTCCCAGCCCATCGGGTGGAGCACCTTGAAGCCCTTGGCGCGCTTGTAGCGGGCCACCACGTCGCCCATCGTGTAGTTGCGGACATGGCCCATGTGGATGCGCCCCGACGGGTAGGGGAACATCTCGAGCACGTAGTATTTCGGCCGCGGGTCGTCGTTCCGGGTCGCGAAAATGTCGCGCTCGTCCCAAACGGTCTGCCAGCGCGGCTCGGCGACGCGGGCATTATAGCGTTCTGCAGTCATGAGATTCGGCTCGCTCTCGCGAAAATGTCCGGCCCGTTGGACATCATTGCGGCGCCCGGGTCAACGCCGGCAGGCCGCCGCAGGCGCGCGCCGCGGGTTCCGCGGACGCGGGCCGGGCGGGCGGCGCGGGATGAACGGGCGCGGGATGGACCGGGCGCCGGCCCCCTCACCCCGCCACGGCGAGCGGGGGGTCGTCGTGGCGGGCGTCGCCCTCGACCACGGTGGTGTTGCGGCCGCGGCGCTTGGCGGCGTAGAGGGCCGTGTCGGCCGCCTCGATCAGGTCCTGCGGGCGGGTGTCCGGGCCCGGCACATGCGCGGCGACCCCGATGCTGACCGTGATGTGGCCGGCCGGCGCCTCCTCGTTGCGGATGCGCAGGCCCAGAACGGCGAGCCGCAGCCGCTCGGCGAGGTCGACGGCGCGGTCGAGCCCGCTGTCTGGCAGCAGCAGCACGAACTCCTCGCCGCCCCAGCGGGCGACGAAGTCGGTCTCGGCGTCGGCGACGCCGGCCAGCACCCGGCCGATCTGGCGCAAACAGGCGTCACCCTGGACGTGGCCGTAGCCGTCGTTGAACAGCTTGAAATGGTCGACGTCGATCATCAGCAGGGCGACCGGCCGGCAGGCCTCGCCGGCCCGGGTCCATTCCGTGGCGAGCCGCGCGTCGAAGCTGCGGCGGTTGGCGAGGCCGGAGAGCGGGTCGATCGAGGCGAGCTCCTCGAGATGCGCGTTGGCGGCGCGCAGCTCGCGCTCGCGCGCGGCGAGCCGGCCGGCCATGTCGGACAGCGCCGTGGCGAGCGGGACGAATTCCGGCGCCCAGGCGCCCGGGTCGGCGCGGACCTTGAGGTCGCCCTGGCCGATCCGGGTCGCGGTGCGGGCGAGCGAGCGGATCGGCTCGACGATCAGGTGCTCGCCGATCAGCCAGGCGGCGATCACGGTGAGCAGTCCGAAGAAGGCGAGGTGCAGATAGGCGAGGCCGGACTCGCGCTCGATCTTGCCCAGCACCTCGCGCTCGGAGTAGCCGACCACGATGCGGACGTCGGTGCCGGGCAGGCTGGTGTAGCCGAAGATGCGCCGCACCCCGTCGAAGCCGTCGAGCGTCGCGGTGCCGTCCGGCGCCGACTGCACGGTCTGCACCAGCGGATGGTCGCCGAAGCGGCGGCCGACGAGCCGCTCGCGGCTCTGCACCCCGGCCAGCACCGTCCCCTTGCCGTCGATCAGGTAGGCGGCCATGCCGGTCCGGCTCTCGACCCCCTGGCCGAGCCGTCCGAGCCAGTGCAGGTCGACCGGCGCCAGCAGCACCTCGACATCGTCGCTCCCGGGCCGCACGATCGGGAACGCCATCAGCACGGTCGACTTCTCGTGGGAGCGTTCGAGCAGGTAGTCGCTGAGGACGTAATGGCGGGTGCGCTGCACGTCGCGGACATAGTCGCGGTCGGAGAGGTCGAGGCCGATCACCTGCCGGCGCGTCGAGCAGGTGATCCGCCCGTCGGCGCCCACCACCGAGAGGCTGGAGATCCACGGCGTGTCGCTGGCGAAGCCCCACAGGAAGGCGGCGCAGTCGGCGGGGCGCGCGGCGCTCGCCACATAGGCGCGGGACACCACCTGCATCAGGGCGCGGGCGGCCTCGATGGTCTCGGCCTGGGCGTCGCGGGCCCGCCGGGCGACCGCCACCACCTCGACATAGGCCGACTGGATGCGCTCGACGCGGCTCGATTCGGTCAGGTGGACGCGGTCGACGATCAGCGGGGTGACGGCCAGCAGGGCGAGCAGCATGAGCCGCGCCCGGATGCTGAGGCGCCATGCCTTGCGGCGACGCGTGACGGATGGCCGTTTCAGAAGGCTCATGCGACTCGTCCCCGTTCCCCGCAAAAAATGCTAACCGGGCGGAGTGAAACTCGCCTTCACCGGTTCGCTAAAATTCGAGTCGTCTGCTCATGATTCCGTCCGAACCCCGCTCCCCCGGCCCCTCGGAGGCCGAAGCGACCCCCGCCGACCGGCTGGCCGCCGTGCAGGCCGGGATCGCGGCCGCCTGCCGCGACGCCGGCCGCGATCCCGGCGCCGTGACCCTGGTGGCGGTCAGCAAGACCTTCCCGGCCGAGGCGATCGAGCCGGTGATCGCCGCCGGCCAGCGGGTGTTCGGCGAGAACCGGGTCCAGGAGGCGAAGGCCAAGTGGCCGGCGCTGCGCGAGCGGCATCCCGGCGTCGCCCTCCACATGATCGGGCCTCTCCAGTCCAACAAGGCGCGCGAGGCGGTGGCGCTGTTCGACGCCGTCCACGCGCTCGACCGGCCGAGCCTCGCGGCGGCGCTCGCCAAGGAGGTGCAGCGCGCCGGCCGCCAGCCGCTCTTGTTCGTCGAGGTCAACACCGGCGCCGAGCCGCAGAAGGCCGGGGTGCTGCCCGAGGAGGCCGACGCCTTCATCGCCGCCTGCCGCGACGTCTACGGGCTGACGGTCGGCGGGCTCATGTGCATTCCCCCGTTCGACGAGGCGCCGGCGCCGCATTTCGCCCTCACGCAGAAGATCGCCCGCCGCAATGGGCTCGAGCTGTTGTCGATGGGGATGAGCGACGACTACGACGTGGCGATCCGGTTCGGCGCCACCCATGTGCGGATCGGGACGGCGATCTTCGGCCACCGCCCGAAGCTCGACGCCGGCGGGCCGGGGTGACAGACGGTCGGACCTGGACGGCGTCGAGGCTCAAGGCCTGCGGCGGGGCCGCTCGGGGGCGGGCTCGGAGGGCGTCCGGGGGGCTCCGGGGCGCGGCGTGTCGCGCTTCAGCCCCCTGAGCTCGCGCCACGCGAACCAGAACACCACGCCGAGCACCAGCACGAGCTCGATCAGCACCAGCGTGCTCGAATCGCCTGTCCCGTCCATGCGTGCCGGTCCCCTCCTGTCCGTGATCCGCCCGTGCCGTGCCGCGCCGCCGGGTCAGCCGGCGCCGCGGGCGGGTGGGCGGTCGCTCGCCGGCGGCCCCGGGTCGTTGGCCGGCGCTGCGACATAGGCCGGGAGGCGCGCCGCCCCCGCCGTGCCGTCTTCGACCGGAGCGGCCGGTTCCGGCGCCGACGCCGCGGCTTCGGCGAGGGCGAGGTCGCTGGTCCGGTAGGTGATGCGGTGGCTGAGGAACATGCCGTAGCAGCCCAGCACCGCGACGATGCCGGCGAGATCGAAATAGGAGAGCTCCTCCTCGCCGCCCAGCATGAAATAGAGCACCACCGACTTCACGGCCGCATAGGCGAGGAAGAACAGGAGCACGGGCCGCAGGATCTCGCCGAATGCGGCGACCGAGCGGATTCCGGGCTGGGCCGGCACGATGCCGCGCGCCGCGGCCGCGGCGCGGGCCGCCAGGACGCCGCGCTTGTGGAGGATCGCGGACACCAGAAACGCCGCCGCGGCGGCGAAGAACACGGCACCGACCCAGTATCTCATGCTGCGCTCCCGCTCTCGATCCGGGGGTCGCGCCAGCGCACCACGCCGATTCGCGGAACGCAAGTCACATGCGCGGGGCCGGATCGTCGCAGCGACCGGCCCGCGATGCGCCACGACAGGATCGATTCGCTCGCCGGGACGGCCGCGGGAGAATTCCCGGCTTCGCGCTCTCCCTGATTGTTTTTGTTTTTTCCAGTTCTAGCATCACCGGTGCGGGGGTCGCCTCCGCTGTGTCCGGCACGACAGAACCCCCGCCCGTCCGGATCCTCGACCGACAGCGCTGGCGTTTCACAACGTTGGACAGAGGAGAGGAACATGACGAGATGGCTGCGGGTCTCGACCGCCGTCGTCGCCGTGCTGGCGGCCGCGTCGTTCTCCCACGACGCCGTCGCGCAGAGCGCGAAATCGAAGCAGAAGCAGCGTCCGCCGACGATCAGCTACAAGGAGGACGTCGTCCCGATCTTCAAGGGGCGGTGCGTCGAGTGCCATCAGCCGGGCGGCACCGGCTTCGACACCTCGGGCCTGGACCTGCGCACCTATGCGGGCGTGATGAAGGGCACCAAGTTCGGGCCCATGGTGGTGAAGGGCGATCCCGACGCCTCCAGCCTGATGGCGCTGCTGGACTGGCGGGTGAAGCCCGAGATCCGCATGCCGCACGGCATGAAGAAGCTGTCGACCTGCGATCGGGACACCATCCGGCGCTGGATCGCGGAGGGCGCGCTGGACAACTGACCGGAACCGATCGGCCGTTGCGGCCGACCATTCGCTTGGTGCATTGCGACCTGTCGATTGTCCGGGCGCCGGCGGCGCACATCGTGTTCATTGCGGCGTTTCGGCCCGAGGAGGACGTGCGGACGGCCGGTGGCCGGCCGCGCCTCCTCCGATGGCCGGACAAGCCGAGCGCGGTGTGTCGGCGCGGCGGCGAACCGAACGTTAACAGCCCTGGGCTAGGCTCCCCGCCTCACCAGCCCGGATGCGGAGGGACGCGTGGCCGCGAGCGACACCGACCACGGCGGCTCCAGTCCCGATCCGGAGCCCGGTCCGGTCGCCCGGCTGCGCCGGCGGCTCGTCGAGCCGATCGCCGCGCGAATCACGGCGTTCCGGAGTGACGACAGCGACCGCTCGGTGGCGCGGCGCAGCGCCGGGGCGGCCTTCCTGATCCGGGTGGCCAGCGCCGGCATCCTGTTCGTCAGCCAGATCCTGCTGGCCCGCTGGATGGGCCGCTTCGAGTTCGGCATCTATGTCGCGGTGTGGGCCTGGGCGAGCGTGCTCGGGCCCCTCGCCCCGCTCGGCCTCGCCTACGGGTCGCAGCGCTTCATCCCGGAATACCGCCATCGCGGCGACCTCGACGGCCTGCGCGGCTTCCTGACCGGCGCCCGCCTCCTGAGCCTCGGACAGGGCGCGATCGCGGGGGCGCTGCTCGCCGCCGTGGTCCTGGCGCTCGGCCGCGACGTGCCGGCGCATTTCCTGGTGCCGTTCCTGATCGCCGCCGCGACCCTGCCGGCGTTCGCGCTGAGCATGGTCCAGGACGGCATGGCGCGCAGCTTCGACTGGATCGACCTCGCGCTGGTGCCGCTGTTCATCGTCCAACCCGTGCTGATCCTCGTCGTGATGGGCGGCCTGCACGTCGCCGGCGGCACCATGGATGCCGTCGCCGTGCTCGCCACGACGTGCGGCGCCATGTGGCTCGTCACGCTGGTCCAGGCCGTGCTGATGGGACGCCGCTTCGCCGGCGCGGTGCCGCCGGGCGCGCGCCGCTACGACGTGCGCTACTGGCTGAAGACGTCGCTGCCGATCTTCGTCGTCGACGGCTTCTTCCTGCTGCTGTTCTACGTCGACATCCTGGTGCTGCAGCTCTATGTCGGCCCGCAGGACGTGGCGATCTACTACGCGGCCAGCAAGACGCTGTCGCTCGTCCACTTCATCTCCTACGCGGTCGGTGCCGCCGTGGCGCACCGCTTCAGCGCCTATCACGTCGCCGGCGAGCGCGAGAAGCTGGAGAGCTTCGTCGGCGACGCGGTGCGCTGGACGTTCTGGCCGACGCTCGCCTTCGGGGCCGTGCTGGCGGCGCTCGGGCTGCCGATCCTGCGGCTGTTCGGTCCCGGCTTCGACGCCGGCTATCCGCTGATCCTGATCATCATGATCGGCCTTCTGGCACGCGGTGCCGTCGGCCCGGCGGAGCGGCTCCTCAACATGACGGGCCATCAGTCGCTGTGTGCGGTGGTCTATGCCTCGGCGCTCGCCGTCAACGTGATTCTCTGCGTCGTGCTGATCCCGCGCTTCGGCATCTTCGGCGCCGGCTGGGCGACCGCGGCGGCCGTGGTGGTCGAGTCGATCATGCTGTTCGTCCTGGTGAAGCGAAAGCTCGGCCTGCACGTCTTCGTCGTCCGGTTCCGACGGAGCTGATCACGATGACGGGCGGCGCGCCGTTGCGGACGGAATGGCGAACGCTGCCGGCGCTCCTCGATCGCCGCGACGAGTGGGCTGCGTTCGCGGCGCGGGCGATCGTGCCGAACGTGTTTTATACGCCGGCCTTGGCCGCCGCGGCGGCGGCGCTGCACGGGGGCGGCGTCGGTGCGGTCGTCGTGCGCGACGCGGCGGGCCGGCTCGTCGGCCTGCTTCCGCTGCGCCGGTCGCGAACGCGCTGGGGCGTGCTGCCCGCGCTGGTCGGCTGGACGCATCCCTTCGCGCCGCTCGGCACGCCGCTGATCGATCCGGCCGATCCGGACGGGATCGTCACGGCGGCGCTGGCGCATCTTCGCGAGGCGCATCCCGGCACGCCGCTGCTGCTGCCGTACTGTCCGGCCGACGGCCCGGTCGCGGCGGCGATCGACACCGCGGTGGCGCGGCTCGGCGCCGTGCAGACGACCTTCGCGGCGCATGCGCGGGCGGAGCTGCGGCGTTCGGTCGGCCCCGGCGCGCCGCCCGCGATCGTGGATGCGCGGGCCAAGGAGCACGGCCGCCAGCGCCGGCGGCTCGCCGAGCAGGGCGACCTCGCGTTCGATGTCTCGCGCGGCGCGGCGGCACGCGACGCGCTCGCCGACTTCTTCGCGCTGGAGGCGAAAGGGTGGAAAGGCCGCGCCGGCACGGCGGCGGCGTCGCGCCCGGCCGAGCAGGCGCTGATGACCGACACCGTCGCCGGCCTCGCGGCCCGCCCGGACAGCGATGCCATGGTGGCGCGGCTGATGCTGAACGGCCGCCCGGTCGCCGTCGGCGTCGTGCTGATCTGCGGCCGCGCGGCGTGGTTCTGGAAGATCGCCTACGACGAGACGTTGAAGAAATACTCGCCCGGCGTCCTGCTCACCCTCGACCTCTCCGCCGCGTTGCTCGCCGCGCCCGCGATCGAGGTGGTCGATTCCTGCGCGGTGGAAAACCATCCGATGATCGACCGGCTGTGGTCCGCCCGCCGCCCGCTCGCCGACCGCCTGATCGGCTTCGCGCCGACGTCGTTTTCAATCGCGTGTCGGCTGGAAAGAACGCGTCGGCAGGCGATCACGATCGCGAAGCAGATGCGCGACCGCTTGCGTCGGCGGTGACTCACTCGCGTCCGTTTTGACGCATGTCGCGCGACACGCTACAATCGTGGCGATGATCGAGAGCTTCCGTCACAAGGGACTGAAGAAGCTGTACGAGGACGACGACCGGAGCCGGCTGCCGCCGGAGCTGGTCGAGCGCATCCGCGACATCCTGGCGGCTCTCGACGCGGCGACGACCATCGAGGGGCTGGACCGGCCGAGCCTGCGGCTGCATCCGCTGAAAGGGAAACTGAAAGGCTTCTGGGCCGTCACGGTTCGCGCCAACTGGCGCATCGTCTTTCGCTTCCGGGACGGTACGGCCTACGACGTCGACTTCCTCGACTATCATTGACGGAGATGCGCGGTGCCGATGAAGAACCCTCCCCATCCGGGTCGATCCATCAAGGACGACATCGAGGCTCTGGGGCTGAGCGTCGCCGCGGCGGCCGAAGGCCTCGGGGTGACGCGCCAGCAGCTCTATCGGGTGATCCGCGGGACGAGCGCCGTGACGCCCGAGATGGCGTTCCGCCTCGAGAAGGCGATCGGCGGCACGGCCGACACCTGGCTCGCCATGCAGATGGCTTACGATCTCGCGCAGGTGCGCAAGCGCAGCCGCGCCATCAAGGTCCGACCGCTCCGTGCCGAGGCCGCCGCCTGAGCGACGGCCGCCATATCCGGTCACCTTCCCAGAAACTGGCGGTTCCGCTGCGTTGCCTCGACAGAGGCCTCGTGTCCCGGGCGCGGCGCATCGCGCCGCGAACCGGGACCCAGGGGCGACGGTGCGAAGCGCCTGCCGTGCCGCCCGTCGTGCGGCCCCTGGGCCCCGGCTCTGCGGCGCATCGGGCCTCCGGCCCGACGCACCTTGTCCGGGGCACGAGGCAGTACACCGGGACAGCGCACCGAGATCGGCAGTTTCTCGGGGTGCGCAGCCGCCGCCTCACCGGATCGTCAGCTGCGGCATCGGCATGCCCCAGCGGTGCGGGCCGCCCGCGCCGGTCGGGGCGCCGGTGCCCGGCGGGCCGGCGTCGGCGCGCTTGTCGGGGGCGGCCAGCACCAGGGCCCAAAAGACCTTGTACTTGGTCCCGGGCGCGTAGACGGCGCCGATGCCCATGCGGGTCACCTCCTTGGACAGCATGTTGGCGCGGTGGGGCGGCGAATCGCGCCAGCCCGAGAAGGCCTCGGCGAGCGTGTGATAGCCGGCCGAGATGTTCTCCACCGCGACGCCGGCGTCGAAGCCGGAGCGGGCGATGCGGGTCTTGAAGTCGCCGCCGACGCTGTGGTCGAGCTTGTTCCTCTGCGCCATCACCTGCGCCTGCTCCTCGGCCATCCGCATCAGGGCCGGGTCGAGCGTCACGGCGCCAAGCCCGTTGTTGCGGCGATAGCCCGAGATCATCGAGGCCGCGGCGGCGGGATCGAGCTGCCCGCCCTTGGCGAGGTTCTGATAGAAGCTCGGCTCGGCGGACGGCGGATCGCGGTCGCCGGCGCAACCGGCGAGCGCCAGCGCGCCGAGCCCGACGGCGAGAAGCGCGGTGCGCCGGGGAAACCGGGCGGACGAGCGGACGTGGGCAGGGGCGGGAGGGGCGAGGGTCGTCACGTCGGGGCCTCCTTGAGCGCCGCCTCGTGCGCGAGCAGAGGCGGGCCCGGCACCCGCTCCTCGTGCGCCGGGTAGGGAATCTTGATGCCGTTCTCGCGGAACTTCTGCAGCACCGCGACGTGCAGGTCGCTCTTCACCGTGAGGCCGTTCTCGACGTTCGAGAGGATGCAGCGCAGCTCGAAGTCGAGCCCGATCTCGCCGAAGCCGAGCAGATAGACGCCGGGCGGCGGCGCCTTCAGCACCAGCGGGTGGGCGCGGGCGCAGCCGGCGAGGATGTCGCGCACCTGCGCGACGTCGGAGTCGTAGGCGACCCGCACCTTGAGCGTGACGCGGCCGAGCGTGTTGGCGTGCGTCCAGTTCTTCACCGAGGAGGTGATGAACTCGGCGTTCGGGATGATCACGCTGGCGCGGTCGAAGGTCTCGATCTCGGTCGACCGCACGCTGATCTTGCGGACGAAGCCCTCCTCGTTCTTGACCACCACCCAGTCGCCGACCCGGATCGGCCGCTCGGCCAGCAGGATCAGGCCGGAGACGAAGTTCTGCACGATCGACTGCAGGCCGAAGCCGATGCCGACCGACAGCGCGCCGGCGATCAGGGCGATCTTCTGCAGGTCGATGCCGATCGCGCCGAGCACCGCGGCGAGCACACCGATCAGGCCGGCATAGCCGAACAGCGCCGCGATCGAATGCTGCAGGCCGGGATCGAGCGCGGTGCGCGGCAGGAAGCTGGTCTGCAGCCAGCGCTGGGCGCCGCGCACCGCCAGCACGCCGATCAGCAGGATCGCGATGGCGCCCAGGATGGTCTGGATCGAGATGGTGACGCCGCCGACCTGCCAGCCGAACGCCGCTTCGGCGACGCGGCTCAGCACGTCGTCGGCGAACACGCCCCACGGGCCGAGGACGGCCAGGATGACGACGACCAGCAGCGCGACCCGGATGATGCCGGAGAGCAGGGTCGAGATGAGATCGAGGCCGCGATGCGACAGGCCGAGCAGCGCCGCGACGGCGCGGCCGCGCTCGCTGGAGCTCGACAGCACCTGGCCGAACAGCGCGTCGACGAAGGCGTCGAGGATGACCAGCGCACCGGTGAGCGTCAGCACGATCACCAGCCGGCTCGCCACGAAAGCGGCGAGTGCGATGTAGCCCGTGGCCAGCGGAATCAGCATGCCGGCGACGAAGACGGCGAGCACGACCCGGATCCGGATGCCGCCCTGGGCGGAGCCGGGCGGCGCGTCGTCGTCGACGACGCTGCTGCGGGCGGTGCGCCACATGAAATGGAAAGCGATCGCCGCGGTGACGAGCGCCAGCAGGGCGCTGGTCGCGACCGTGAGGGCGATCGGCGCCGTCGTCGTCTTGTGCAGGAGATTGAGGAAGGCGGCGAGGCCGAGCATGCGGGCCGCCCAGGTGAGATGGCGGGTGGCACGCGCCGCCTCGGCGTCCGACCAGGCGAACAGGCGCCGCCCCGGCTCGCCGGGCGCGAACAGCGCCAGCGCGACGGCGCGGCCGGTGCTGGCCGCCAGCACGGCGAGCGCGAGGCCGACCCCGATCGCCTTGATCCAGGCCGGCATCAGGCCGAAATTCTCCAGCACCAGCACGGTGACCAGCACGGCGCCCGGCATCGCCACGGCATGCACGAGGAGCACCATCACGGCCTGGAAGGCGCGGCCGAATTGGGCCGTCATCCGCTCCTGGCTCAGGCGTTGGCGCAGCCAGCGGAACAGCAGGACGGCGGCGAGCGCGAAGCCGGCGAGCGTCAGCAGCGCGCCGATCACGTTGCCGCGGCCGGCCGCGTTGGCGGCGTACAGCCACCAGGCGCGGACGAGCTGGACGACGCGCCCGGTCTCGGATGGGATCCCGTCGGAGAGGTCGCCCCAGAAGGTGCGGTTGAACAGGCCGGGGCTGCGGGCGAGCAGCTCCTTGGTGAACAGGCCGCGGCGTAGGTCCGTCACCTTGATCGAGGCGTCGTCGGCGCGCTGGATCAGCAGGCGCGCCTGCTTGAGGCCGGCGTCGACCTCGCTTTGGCGCTTCTCCAGCTTATCGCGCTCCGCGGCGAGGCCGGCGTCCTCCTTGGGCTCGTCGTCCTCGGGAGCGTCGCCGAGCTGCTTGAGCTGGGCCGTCACCTGGTTGAGCTCGTCCTCGAGCGCCTGCGCGGTGTCGCGCAGGTCGGAGCGCATCGGCGTCAGCCGCCGGCGCATCTCGGCGAGCGTGTCCTCGAAGTGAGTCTCGGCGGCCAGCGCCTTCTCGATCTCCTCGAGGGCGCTCCGGTTCGACTCCAGGCTGGCGGCGGCTGGCGTGTCGGGCTTCGATTCGGGCTTGGCGGCGGGCGGTTGCGCCGGCGCCGTCGTCGCCGCCGGCTTCTTCGCCGCGGCCGGCGGTGTGCGCGGCTGCTGCTGCGGCTGGGATTGCTGCTGCTGCGGTTGCGCGGCTGTCTGCGCGGCCGCGTCGGGTCCGGTCGCGAGCACGCCGATCAGCACGGCGGCCAGAATCATGACCGCCGCCGCCATCGCCCGGCCGCCGCCGAAAACCCGGCGCCACGGCCGTTCCGTCGATCGCATTCCCCGCCCCCGTTCGTCCCGTTGGTTCAGCGACGCCGCGCTTGAGCCCCGATCCGCACCGGCACCGGCTCCGCCGTGTCGGTCACCGGCGCCGCCGCCGAGCGGCCGGTGTCGTTCTCGTCGTCGCCGAGCCGCATGATCGCCGAGCCCATGACCCAGCTTCCGAGCGTGATGGCGAAGCCGAACAGCAGGAGGCCGACCGCCACCACGGGCGACTGGTCGCCGAGGATCAGCGAGCGCAACCGGTGCGCGTCGAGCGCCAGCAGGCCGGCGACCGCCAGAACGGCGACGACGAGGCCGATGGCGAGATTGATCGCCAACAGCCTGAACAGGGGCTGGCGCAGCAGCGCCCGGGTCCGCGTCGCTTGACGGGCGGAATGCTCGGTCCTGACGGGGTCGGCCATGGGGGTCCTCCACCGGTGGCCCGCGTCGGCGGGTTCCGTTCCTTTATGGCGCAACCCGGAAAGGCGTGTCGAGCCGCCCGACCCGGTGGACCGGATTCGCGGCGGAAGCATGGAGAGACGCGGGCGAGGCACCGGCGAGGTACCGGTGAGGCACCGGCGAGGCGCCGGGACGACGCGCCCGCGCCGGCGGGCTAGTCGCCCGTCACGGCCCTGGACCCGAAGATGTCAGGACGCGCTGCTCTCGATCCCCGCTTGCGCGGGGATGAACGGAGTGTGTGTCGGTCTTGGTGAATCCACTCTCGCACTTGCAGCCGCAGCGGGTCTGCTGCCGTCGCTGCCAGCGATCAGCTGCCGCCGGCCGTGAAGACGGCGCGCAGCTCGCGGTCGGGGCCGAGGTCCTCGATGCTCTCGATGGCGAGCAGCTCCGCCAAGCGGGTGCGGGCGCGGTTGACGCGGCTCTTGATGGTGCCGACCGCGCAGCCGCAGATCTCGGCCGCCTCCTCGTAGGAAAAGCCGGAGGCGCCGACCAGGACGAGGGCTTCGCGCTGGTCGGGCGGCAGCTTGCCGAGCGCCTCGCGAAACTCCTCGAACTCGACCTTGCTGGCCTGCTCGGGCTGGGTCTTCATCGAGTCCGCATAGGCGCCGTCCGAATCCGGCACCTCGCGGCGCCGCTTGCGATACTCGGAGCGGAACAGGTTGCGCAGGATGGTGAACAGCCACGCCGACATGTTGGTGCCGGGCTCGAACGAGTCGAGATTCGCCCAGGCACGCAGCAGCGTCTCCTGAACGAGATCGTCGGCACGGTCGACATTGGCCGAGAGCGAGATCGCGAAGGCGCGCAGGCTCGGCACCGCCGCCAGCATCGCCTCGCGCACCGATGCGTCGTCACGCGACGTCACGGCCGTGGAGTCGCGGCTCATTCGCCGGAGTCCTTGTCGGCCACCTTCGCGCGCGTGCTCTGCGCGCCCGTGCTCTGCATGTCCAGGTTGCGCAGCAGATCCGCGAAGCGGTCCGGCACGCCCTGATCGACGATGTCGTCGTACACGGCACGGAGCTGTTGACCGATCTTGGTCTGGATCTCGCGATTCAAGGTCGGGTCCAGCCTGGCGGAGGACGACCGCACCTGTACGTTTCCTTCCGGCCGCAATGACTTTCTCTCTTTCATCACTTCCTCACACCGGCATCTCCCGGACCTCGAGGTGAACTGACACCCGGGCGGACGCCGGACCCCGCGACTTTGAACCAACTCCGGAAACCTGCCATAGTTCCAGGCTACGGAACCTTTATATCGGCGAGGCGTTCCCTCTGGCATCTCGTCGTGCCGGCCGTCCACACGGGGGAGGGCCGGACCCCCCTGATCCTCGATTTCGGGAGTTCGAACTTTGTCGTCGGCGCAATTGGTTGCTCATCATCTTCCGTATCTGCGCCGGTATGCGCGCGCGCTCACCGGCAGCCAGGCCTCGGGAGACGCCTATGTCGCCGCCACGCTGGAGGCCCTGATCCGAGAGCCGTCGATCCTCGGTGACACCGACGCGCCCAAGGTCGCGTTGTTCCGCTGCTTCACGGCGATCTGGAACTCGCTGCCGGTCAACGGCACCTCGGATCTGGCCGATCTCGGCAGCCCGGCCGAGCGCCGGCTCGGCCAGCTCACGCCGAAGGCGCGCCAAGCCTTCCTGCTCGTCTCGCTCGAAGGCTTCTCGGAGGAGGATGCCGCCGCGATCCTCGACACCGACCTGGGGAAGGTCCGTGGCCTGGTCGAGGAGGCCGGCCGCGAGCTCGCCGCCGAGATCGCCACCGACGTCCTCATCATCGAGGACGAGACCTTCATCGCCCTCGACCTCGAGGGACTGGTCGAGAGCCTCGGCCACCATGTCGTCGGCATCGCCCGCACCCACAGCGAGGCTGTGCAGATCGCCCAGAAGAAGCGTCCGGGCCTGATCCTCGCCGACATCCAGCTCGCCGACGGCTCCTCCGGCCTCGATGCCGTCAACGAGCTGCTCGACACCTTCGAGGTGCCGGTGATCTTCATCACGGCCTATCCGGAGCGCTTCCTCACCGGCCAGCGGCCGGAGCCGGCGTTCCTGATCGCCAAGCCGTTCCAGCCCGCGACCGTTTCGGCCGTGGTCAGCCAGGCGCTGTTCTTCGAGCGCAACGCCACCCGCCGCGAGCGCCGCATCCCGGCCTGAGCGCACAGCCGGTCCCGGCTCGTTCGGAGGGCGGCCGCAGGGCCGCCCTTTTTCGTCGGGGAGCACCTTGGACTTGGCCGCGCCAAGTATCACGCGAGGTGTAGAAGCACCTCTGGGAGCCGCTTGCGCGGGGCCGGGCCACATGCTCGGGTGGCATGCTTTCGGCCCCGGCACGCGCGTCGGCGTCGCGACGTCATCGCGATGCCCCGACCGCGACCGGCCGAAGGATCTTATGAACCGGCGGGAGCGGCGTCGTCACGAACAGGGCCGCGGCACGCTCCGCGCATCCCTCCTTCAGACAACAACAAATTGGTCACAGATCCCTGCGATGAGCCCCACCCCCTCGCCCACCGCTCCGGTCGGCTCGCCGCCTCTCGTCGGAGGGCGGGTCGCCTCCGCCGTCGCCCGGCATCCGGGCGCGCGGTGGGCCGAACAGAGAAAAGGCGTGGTTGACGGAGTCAACCACGCCTTAAATGGCCGGCCGAGCACGGGGGGGGAGGGGGAATGGCGGCCGGTCACACGTACAACCGGCCGTCCGACGATTGGTTCCAGGGTTCGGCGAATTTTTTTCGAACTCTTTTCGGAGCCCGCCCGGCGTGCCGGCCGCGGGGCCGCACACCCCTCTGTCGTCTCAGAAACCAACGGCGGCGCCTCGGCGTTCCGCTCCCGCGAGCCATGCCGGGCGCGCACCTGCATCCCGCGCGGGCCTTTCTCCCGGAGGGCCGGCGGCCGCCCGAGGCTTGCCCGATATCAAGGACCGGCAGCCGCACAGGGGCAGGATCGCACCGGCCCGAAGCGGCGCATGGAGTGCAGGACATGAGCGGGATCGTCGATCGGCTCGGCGTCGGGCCGGAAGGGCTGTCGACGGTCGCGGCCGGCGGAAGCCCGGTCCTGAGCGCCCTGCAGCTCGCGTCCGAGGCCTTCATCGCCTTCAGCTTTCTCGGGATTTTGTTCGGCCTCCTGTGGATCGTCCGGCGCCGTCCGGACATCGCGCAGGAGTATCGGGCGCTGATCTGGGCCGGCGGGCTGTTCCTGCTCGCGTCCGCCGTGGCGCACATCCTGGCGGCCGTCGCCGCCGTGGCGCCGCTCGACTGGCCGGCCGGCGTCGCCGGGGCCGTGGTCGCGGTGCTCGCCTCGGCGACCGTCGTGCTGCTGCTGCCGCTGCTGCCGCAGCTCGCCCGCGCGCCCTCCACGGCCCAGCTCGCGCAGGCCAACGACAGCCTGAGGCGCGAGGTCGCCGGCCACGAGGTGACGCTGCGCGAGCTGGAGACCGTGCAGCGCGAGCTGGAAAGCCGGGTCGAGGACCGCACCCGCGAGCTCTCGACCGTCAAGGCGCGGCTGGAGACGGCGCTGCGCGGCGCCTATGTGCATGCGTTCTCGCAGGACGGTGCGCTCCGCTACACCTGGGTCTACGACCCGGCCGGGCGGGGGGCCGACGACATGATCGGCCGCAGCGACGAGGAGATCTTTCCGGCCGGCGAGCGCGAGGCGCTCGTCGCGGTGAAGCGGCGGGTGCTCGACACCGGCACGGCCGAGACCTGCGAGCTGACCGCCGTGACGCCGCACGAGCGCGCCCTCTATGCCCTCCACCTGGAGCCGACGGTCGGGCGCGACGGCCGCATCGACGGCCTGACCGGCGCGGCGATCGACATCTCGCGGCTGCGTTCGCTGGAGAGCGAGCAGCGCCGCCTCGCCGACGAGCTGCGCACCGCGCTCCAGCGCTACGAGATCGCGCTGCGCGGCTCGCACATGACGCTGTTCACCCAGGACCGCGAGCTGCGCTTCACCTCGATCTCCAACCCCTTGTTCGGGCGCGACGTTTCGGCGATCGTCGGGCGCACCGACGAGGAGATCCTGCCGCCCGAGAGCCTCGCCCAGTTCGGCGCCCTGGCCCGCAACGCGCTCGCCACCGGCAAGGCGCAGGGCGGCGAGGTCAGCGTCAAGGCGGGCGCCGACACCCGCTGGTACGAGCTGCATGTCGAGCCGCTGCCCGACGCCGACGGCGCCATCACGGGGGTTGCCTGCGCGCTGTTCGACATCACCGAGCGCAAGACCGGCGAGAGCCATCTGCGCCTGCTGATGCGCGAGCTGACCCACCGGTCGAAGAACCTGCTCGCCGTCATCCAGGCGATGGCGCGGCAGACCGCCCGCCACTCCGCCGGCAATGTCGAGACCTTCCTGGAGGCCTTCGGGGCGCGCCTGCAGGCGCTCGCCACCTCGCACGACCTCCTCGTCCAGGAGGGTTGGTACGGCGCCTCGCTGGGCGATCTCACCCGCCGGCAGTTGTCGAAATACCTCGACGGCGCCGCCGCCCGGGTCTCGGTCCAGGGGCCGGCCATCCACCTCAAGCCGGCCGCTGCCCAGAGCTACGGCCTCGCCCTGCACGAGCTCGCCAGCAATGCCGAGCGTTACGGCGCCCTCTCGGTGCCGGCCGGCCGGGTCGACGTCGAATGGCACATCAAGCCGGCGACCGAAGACGCCGAGGAGGCGGTCGAGATCCTGTGGGCCGAGAGCGGCGGGCCGGACGTGACGGCGCCGGCGAGCCGCGGCTTCGGCACCCTGGTGGTCGAGAAGAACCTCGCCCGCGCACTCGACGCCGAGGTGGAGCTCGCCTTCGACCCCGGTGGTGTGCGCTGCCGCATGGTGATCCCGGCGTCGCATCTGCTGGCGGCGCGCTGACGGTCCTGCGGTATCGCCCGTTCGAACGAGCCCGGGCACCAGTCGGCGCCGCAGCCGGCGGCGTTCGAGGCTGTGCGCGACCTGATCACGAATCGCCCTGGTTGAACCTCACGCGCCCGTGAAGGAACCAAGAGGTTAAGAAGCCGTTATCACGTTGGACCGTTCACGGGGGCGGTCTGTCGCACGGGGCGATCTCGGCATAATGGGGCAAACCCATGTGCAAGACCAAGATTCTCTCTGCTTTGGGTGTTTCCGCCATCGTCGCCTGGGCCGCTCTGGCGGTCGGCGGGGAGCCGGTGTTCGGTGGCAACAGCGCCGAGGCGCAGGCCCGCACGGCCGCGCTGGCGGCGCCGATCGATCGCACACGGAAAAGTGATCGGCTGCCGACGGCCGCGGCGACGCGCCAGGAGCCGAAGATCATCTCGACCGTCGAGGTGGTGGGCGTGCGTGACGCCGCCATCGTCTACCGCGACCGCGACGGCCGCGTCCTCTACAAGAGCGACCCGCTGACCAACGCCACCGTGGTGACCAAGGGCGTCGTGCTGCCGGAGGTGACGGTGCGCGAGACCCAGCAGAGCCCGGTGCGCCCGGTGGCGACCGACGCCATCCCGCCGCGCCCGGCGCCCGGCCCGGCCGCCTCGTCGCGCGATCCGGCCAAACCCGCCGCCGCGCCGACCGGTCGCCCGCGCATCCCGGAGGGTTGCGACCCGGCCGCCAGCCCGATCGCCGCGCCGCAGCTCGCCCACATCCTCAGCAAGTGCCTGGTCGAGGCGCCGAGCCAGACCAACATCAAGCTCGCCGCGCTGATGTGAGAATCGTCCCGCGCCGACGGCGCGCGGCAGGCACGAGACCTGATCAGAACGGCCGGGCCGACGCCCGGCCGTTCTGCTTTTCATTCGAGCGCTGGCCGGTGCACGAGATGAAGCTCCTCATGGTGAGGAGCGCTCCGCAGGAGCGCGTCTCGAACCATGTGGCCACGGCCGGATGGTCCGGAGGAGGGACGGAGGAGGGACGGAGGAGAGTGCGGAAGAGCACGGGTTCGGGTCGGTGGCCGCGTCCTTCGAGACGCCCGCTGCGCGGGCTCCTCAGGACGAGGTGAGAGGTGAGTGTCCGGACCGGGGGGCGGCCTCGACACTCATCACATGCGCCCGGCCTTCGTCATGTCGCATCTCCTGCATCTGATCACGTCGTGGTTCCCGACTTTCTGCGGTCGCTTTAACGGATGCTTAATTTTCTTCCTTAACGGCCGGGAACTCTTTCGCGCCTCGCCGGTTGTCTCGGCGGCAGTCAATGCCGGGGAACAACAGGGGGATGGACATGGCTCGCTCCGCGAAGCTCTCTCTCGTCATCGGTGCGGTCGGTTCGCTCGTTCTCGGGATCGCCGGCCTCGCCACGGTGCCGGCCAAGGCCGATCCGCTGTCGCTGTTCGCGCCCGACGGCTATCGCTCCTCGTCGATCGACCGCTACATCCGAGACGACCGCGTCGATACGGTCGCGCCGCGGGCCAGCGCGCCGGCGCATCTGCGCCGCCAGGTCGTGTCCTATGCGGGCTCCGAGGCGCCCGGCACCATCATCATCGACACCCCGAACACCTATCTCTACCTGGTGATGCCGGGCGGCAAGGCGATGCGCTACGGCATCGGCGTCGGCCGCGAGGGCTTCACCTGGTCGGGCGTCGAGCACATCACCCGCATGGCCGAGTGGCCGGACTGGCACCCGCCGGCGGAGATGATCGCCCGTCAGCCCTACCTGCCGCGCTTCATGGCCGGTGGCCCGTCGAACCCGCTCGGCGCCCGCGCCATGTATCTCGGCTCGTCGGTCTATCGCATCCACGGCACCAACGCCCCCGACACCATCGGCCAGCGCGTGTCGTCGGGCTGCATCCGGCTCGCCAACGAGGACGTGATCGACCTCTACGGCCGGGTGAGGACGGGCGCCAAGGTGGTCGTGCTGCCGATGTCGTCGCGCGGCGTCGCCGGCATCTCGGCTCCGGCGGCCCGCACGGCCGACACCCGGGCCGGCGCCCGCATCAACTGATCATTTCACGACGGCGCGGCGGGATCCTCGGGCCCCGCCGCTCGCCTGTCCGACTCCTCGTCCTTTTCGATGATTGCTTGTCGCCCGCGCGACCCGCGTGGGCTTTCGGCGACCGCGATGCCCTCTCGACTCAAGACAGCCCTCTGGATGCGTCTGCTTCCGGCCGCCGTCGTGCTGCTCTGCGTCGCCGCGCCGCTACCCGCGACCGCCCAGTCCCGAGCGCCCGCTTGGACACCCACTTCGACACCCACTTCGACACCCACTTGGGCGCCGGCCGCGCCCGGCGGTGTGTTCGAGAGCATTTTTGGTGCCGGCGCCCCGTTCGGGCGCAGCCCGTCGCGCGCCCCTCCGGTGATGGCCTATGCGCCGCCGGCAGGCGGGCCGGGCGGGGCGGGCGCGCTGCCGCCGGGCGTCACCGTTCCCGAGGCCGCGCCGGCCGTCACGGCGTATTGCGTGCGCCTGTGCGACGGCCGCTTCTTCCCGCTGACCGCGCCCGCCGCGATATCGCCGGCCAAGCTGTGCAGCGCCTTCTGCCCGGCGAGCCGCACCAAGGTGTTCGAGGGTGCCGGGATCGACCTGGCGGTCGCCCCCGACGGCAGCCGCTACGCCGGGCTGTCGACCGCGCACCGTTATCGCAAGGAGCTGGTCGACGGCTGCACCTGCAACGGCCGCGACGCCTTCGGCCTCGCCAAGGTCGAAATCACTGCCGACCCGACGCTGCGGGCCGGCGACGTGGTCGCGACGCGCGACGGCCTGAAGGTTTTTCAGGGTGCCGGCGGGACGCGGCACCGCGCGACGGATTTCACGCCGCTGCGGCGCTCGACGCTGATCTCCGCCGACATCCGCAGCAAGCTGCGCAATCTCCGCGTCGCCAAGGATCTGGGCACGCCCAAGCGCGGGCTGTGAGGGCGTCGCGGCGCCCACACGGCATTCTCGCCTCATGGTGAGGAGCGCGACGCAGTCGCGCGTCTCGAACCATGCGGCCCGCCGTCAGGCGGGCCCTCGACGTCGTTTTTTAAAGATCCATCAACCCTCTCCGGCCTTCCCGGAATCCGTGCCCGACCGTCCTTGACTCGCGCCGGGCTTTCCGGAATCCATAAGAACATATCAGGAACAAAGAGGGCTGATCGTGACCATGCCGCCCCGCGATGCGGGCGAGATCTTGCGTGCGCTCCGCAGCCGGGTGGCCGCCCTCGAGGCGCACCGGCCGGCGCCCGCGGAGGCCGCCGATTCGGTGCTCGCCTTTGGCGTGCCGGAGCTCGACCGGGCGCTCGGCGGCGGGATCGCGCTCGGTGCTCTGCATGAAATCGTGCCGGCGGCGCCGCGGGATCTCGCCGCCGCGGCCGGCACCGTGCTGGCGCTCGCCGTCCACGCGCTCGGAACGGTGCGCCGCTTCGCCCGCCGCGAGGTCCTGTGGATCCAGGCCGACCTCGCCGGACGCGAGGCGGGGCGGCTCTACGGTCCCGGCGTCGCGGCGCTCGGCCTGTCGCCGGCCCGGCTGGTCGAGGTGGCGGTGGCCAGCGAGCGCGACGCCGCCTTTGCCATGGAGGAGGCGCTGGCCTGCCGCGGCCTCGCCGTGGTGATCGGCGAGTTCCTCGACGACCGCGCCCTCGATCTCGTCGCGCTGCGCCGCCTGTCGCTGGCCGCCGCGGCCGGCGGCGGGCTCGGGCTGCTGCTGCGCCACCGCGCCGCGGCGCTGGCGAGCCCGGCCGCGACCCGGCTCGAAATCGCCGCCGCACCCGGCCTGCCCGACGGCTTCGGCGGCCTCGGCCAGCCCGCCGTCCTCCTCTCCGTCCTGCGGAACCGCCGCGGCCCGACCGGCCGCTGGCCCGTCGTCTGGGATCATCATGAGCATGTCTTCCGCGAGCCCGCCCGGCGCGACGCGCCGGTTCCTCTCCCTGTGGCTGAGGCGCCTGTCGACCGACCGGATTCTTCGCACCACGATCCGGCCCGCCGGACCGGGTGAGGTCGGGAAGGCGGCCGGCTACGACGCCGCGCTGGTCACGGCCGAGACGATAAAGTCGGCGCAGCGCATCGCTGCCCTGAACGACGCCGCGCAAAAGCTCGGGCTGACGGTCGGCACCACGGTCGCCGACGCCCGCGCCCGCCATCCCGGCCTCGCCGTCGTGCCGCACGATCCGGTCGCCGACGCCGCGCTGCTCGACGCCGTCGCCGAGGCCTGCGACCGCTTCACGCCGCTCGTCGCGCTCGATCCGCCCGACGGGCTGGTGCTCGACATCACCGGCTGCGCCCATCTGTTCGGCGGCGAGGCGGCGCTCGCCGCCGCGCTTCACGCCCGCCTCGCCGCCGGCCGCCTGTCCGCCCGCATCGCCGTCGCCGACACGCCGGGCTGCGCCTTTGCCGTTGCCCATTACGGCGTCTGTGCCACGCGGCACCCCCCACCCCCGGCGCGCGTTGCGCCGGGGGTGGGAGGCTCTTCGGCTGCCTGGCCCGAATCTCCGGACAGACGTGATCACATCCTCCTCGTCCCCTCCGGCGGCCAGGACGCGGCCCTGGCGCCGTTGCCCCTCGCCGCGCTGCGGCTGTCGCAAAACATGGTGGCGTCGCTCGCCGAGGTCGGACTGAAGCGCGTCGCCGATGTCCTGGCGCTGCCGCGCCCCAATCTGGCGGCGCGGTTCGACGGGCTCCTGGACGCGCTCGACGCGGCGCGCGGCCTCGCCGAGGTGCCGATCTCGCCGCGCCGGCCGGTGCCCGCCTGCGTCGCCGAGCAGGCCTTCGCCGAGCCCGTGCTGCTGGAGCGCGACGTGCTCGCCACGCTGGAGACCCTCGGCGGCCGGCTCGCCCGCGTGCTGGAGACGCGCGGCGAGGGCGCCCGCATCCTCGAGGCGGCGCTGTTCCGCACCGACGGCCGGGTGGTGCGCATCGCGGTCGGCACCGGCACGCCGCTGCGCGATCCCGTCCGCATGGCGCGGCTGTTCGCCGACCGGCTCGCCGTCGGCGACCCGTGGGATCCGGGCTTCGGCTTCGATCTGGTGCGGCTCGGCGCGCTCGCCACCGAGCGCAGCGAGGCCCGCCAGGCCGGGCTCGACGCCGAGGGCGCGGTCGGCGACCCCGCCGCCGAGCTCGCCCATCTGGTCGACCGCCTGTCGGCCCGCTTCGGCGCCCGCCGCGTCACCCGCCCGGTGCTGCGCGACGCGCACGTGCCCGAGCACGCCGCCGTCGCCCGGCCGGCCCAGTTTCTTCGCGTGGCGGGAGCGGGACGGCCCGGGCTGTTCACCTCTCCCCGCGCCCCCGCCCGCGGGGAGAGGCTCTTCGAGGCCGTCGCCTGCGACGATCCCGACACCCTCGCGTCGGCCCGTCCGCTGCGGCTCTTGGAAAAGCCGGAGCCGATCGAGACCATCGCCGAGGTGCCGGACGGGCCGCCGCTGCGCTTCCGCTGGCGGCGCGTGCTGCACGAGGTCGCCGTCGCCGAAGGGCCGGAGCGCATCGCGCTGCCCTGGTGGCGCGACGCCGACGACCGCCCCCTCACCCGCGATTATTTCCGGGTCGAGTGCCGCGCCGGCTTTCGCGCCTGGCTCTATCGCGAAGGCCTGTTCGACCGCGAGACGCCGCGCCCGCGCTGGTTCCTGCACGGCCTGTTCGGGTGAGGTGATCGGATGAGCCAATCGGATGAGCCAATCGGGGGCGTGCCATGACCGCCTATGCCGAGCTCGCCGTCACCACCAACTTCTCGTTCCTGCGCGGCGCCTCGCATCCGGAGGAGCTGGTCGTGCAGGCGAAGGCGCTCGGCCTCGCGGGGCTCGGCATCGCCGACCGCAACTCGGTCGCCGGCGTGGTGCGGGCCCACGAGGCGGCCAAGGAGCACGGGCTGCGGCTCGCCGTCGGCGCGCGGCTCGTCTTCGCCGACGGCACGCCCGACATCCTCGCCTACCCGCGTGACCGCGCCGCCTGGAGCCGGCTGACCCGGCTCCTGACGCTGGGAAAACGCCGCGCCGAAAAAGGGGAGTGCACGCTGCATCTCGACGATCTGATCACGTCGGCGGAGGGCTTCAATCTGATCGTCTTGGCGGAGGGACGGCGCGGGATGGCTCCACCCGCCGTCTCCAAAGAGGAAAGACGCGCACGCCAAGCACGGCCCTCACCCTCTCCCCTCGTGGGAGAGGGTGGCTCGGACCGAAGGTCCGAGACGGGTGAGGGGGCCCTCCACGATCTCCGAATTCGCGGGACGCCCCCTCACCCGCCTCGCTTCGCTCGGCACCCTCTCCCACGAGGGGAGAGGGTCGGCACGGCCTCGGAGCTACGGAAAACCATCCCGCTCCTCCTCCGTGACGCCGGCGCCCGTGTCTGGCTCGGCGCCTGCATGCGCCGGCATGGCGACGACGCGCGAAGGCTCGCCCGGCTCGCCGCGCTCGGCGCCGAGACGAGAACGCCGCTGATCGCGGTCGGAGACGTGCTCTATCACGTCCCCGAGCGGCGGGAGCTGCACGACGTGATCACCTGCGTGGGCGCCCACACGACGCTCGACGCCGCCGGCCGTCTGCTCGCGCCGAACGCCGAGCGGCATCTCAAATCGCCCGCCGAGACGGCCCGCCTGTTCCGCGCCGCGCCCGAGGTGGTGGCGCAGACGCTGGTCTTTCTCGAGAGCTGCCGCTTCTCGCTCGACGCGCTCGCCTACGATTATCCGGACGAGGTGCGCGAGGGATTTGAAACGCCGCAGGATGCGCTGGTCGCCTTCACCGAGGCGGGCGCGGCGCGGCGTTATCCCGACGGCGTGCCGCCAAAGGTGCGGAACGCGCTCGATCACGAATATGCGCTGATCGGCACGCTCTCCTACGCGCCGTATTTCCTCACCGTGCACGATATCGTGCGCTTCGCGCGGTCGCGCGGCATCCTCTGCCAGGGTCGCGGCTCGGCGGCGAACTCGGCGGTCTGCTACTGCCTCGGCATCACCGAGGTGGACCCGGCGCGCAGCGACCTCCTGTTCGAGCGCTTCGTCTCGGCCGAGCGGCGCGAGCCGCCCGACATCGACGTCGACTTCGAGCACGAGCGGCGCGAGGAGGTGATCCAGTATATATACAACCGCTATGGCCGCGCCCGCGCCGGCCTCGCCGCGACCGTGATCTGCTATCGGGGCCGCAGCGCGATGCGCGACGTCGGCAAGGTGTTCGGCCTCACCGAGGACGTGATCGGCTCGCTCGCCGGCACGCTGTGGGGATTCTCACGCGAGGCGCTGTCGAGCGAGCACGCGGCGCGCGCCGGCTGCGATCCGGCCGACCCGCGACTGGCAAAAGCGCTCGCGCTGGCGCGCGAGCTGACCGGCGTCCCCCGCCATCTCTCCCAGCATGTCGGCGGCTTCGTGATCACGCGCGGCCGTCTCGACGACCTCGTGCCGATCGAGAACGCCGCCATGGAGGACCGCACCGTCATCGAATGGGACAAGGACGATCTCGACACGCTGAAGATCCTCAAGATCGACGTGCTGGCGCTCGGCATGCTGACGTGTCTCAGACGGGCGCTGGATTTTCTGCAGCGGCATTACAGTTTCGGAGACAGCAGAGGCTTTCTCGGTCCGTCATGCCCGGGCTTGTCCCGGGCATCCACGTCTTCACGACCGGGCGGCAGGCAAGACGTGGATGGCCGGGACAAGCCCGGCCATGACGGAGAGAGCGAGGTTGCCCCCCTCGACCTCTCCGTCATCCCTCCCGAAGACTCCGCCGTGTACCGGATGCTGTCGCGGGCCGATTCGGTCGGGGTGTTCCAGGTCGAGAGCCGCGCCCAGATGACCATGCTGCCGCGGCTGAAGCCGCAGGCGTTCTACGATCTCGTCATCGAGGTGGCGATCGTGCGGCCCGGCCCGATCCAGGGCGACATGGTGCATCCCTATCTGCGCCGGCGGCAGGGGCGCGAGCCGGTGACGTTCCCGTCGCCCGCCCCGGAGCACGGTCCGGCCGACGAGCTCGCGCAAGTGCTGGGCAAGACGCTCGGCGTGCCGCTGTTCCAGGAGCAGGCGATGCGCATCGCCATCGTGGCGGCCGGCTTCACCCCGAGCGAGGCCGATCAGCTCCGGCGCGCCATGGCGACGTTCCGGCGCGTCGGCACGATCAAATACTTCCGGGCGAAGCTGATCGACGGCATGGCGGCGCGCGGCTATCCGCGCGACTTCGCCGAGCGCTGCTTCAATCAGATCGAAGGGTTCGGCGAGTACGGCTTTCCGGAAAGCCACGCGGCGAGCTTCGCTCTTCTCGTCTATGCTTCGGCCTGGATCAAATGCCGCTATCCCGACGTGTTCGCCGCGGCCTTGTTGAACAGCCAGCCGATGGGCTTTTATGCGCCCGCCCAGATCGTCCGCGACGCCCAGGAGCACGGCATCACGGTGCTGCCGATCGACGTGAGCTTTTCCGAGTGGGACAACGGGCTGGAGTCCGTTTCAGATCATGCAGCCTCGTCATGGCCGGGCTCGTCCCGGCCATCCACGCGTTTGCTTTCGGAAGCGCCCCAAGACGTGGATGCCCGGGACAAGCCCGGGCATGACGGGACAGAGGGTGTGGCGACGAGCACGACGCTTCCCCTCCACCCCCGCCATGCCGCGATGGCGGGCGACATTTGCTCCACCCATGCGGTGCGGCTCGGCTTTCGTCAGATCTCCGGGCTGAAGGAGGAGGACGGGCGAAAGATCGCCGCGGCCCGCGGCGACGGCTACGACTCCATTCGTGATCTGTGGTTGCGCACGAAGCTCTCGCCCGCCGTGCTCGAAAGGCTCGCCGAGGCGGATGCGTTCCGCTCGCTCGGGCTCGATCGCCGGCAGGCGCTGTGGGCCGTGCGGGCGCTGCGTCGCGCCGGCGACAAGGACGACCTGCCGCTGTTCGCCCGCGTCACGACGCCCGAGCAGGAGCCCGACGTCGCGCTGCCGCCGATGCGGCTCGGCGAGCACGTCGTCGCCGACTATCGCCACCTGCATCTGTCGCTCAAGGCGCATCCGGTGTCGTTCCTGCGCGCCGAACTCGATCGCCGCCGCATTCTTCAGAACGAGCGCCTGGCGGCGCTGCCCTCGGGCCGACGCGTCGCCGTCGCCGGCCTGGTGCTGGTGCGCCAGCGCCCCGGCACCGCCAAGGGCGTGATCTTCGCGACCCTGGAGGACGAGACCGCGGTCGCCAACGTGATCGTCTGGCCGCAGGTGTTCGAGACGTTCAGGCCGATCGTGCTCGGCGCGCGGCTGGTCGCCGTCACGGGGCGGCTGCAGAACGAGCAGGGCGTGATTCACGTCGTCGCGGAGCGGCTCGACGATCTCACGCCGCTGTTGAGAAAGCTCGCCGAGGACGCCGGCTGCATCGAGACGCTGGCGCGCTGCGACGAGTTCAAGCGGCCGATCCCGGAGCACCGTCAGCCGCAGCGCGCCGGCGCGTCGCTCGCCGTGCTGTTGCGCGAGGCGCCCGATCTCGGCGACGACCTCGCTCCCGTGGCGCGGGTGCGCAGCGCCATGCCGAAGGGACGGAATTTTCGGTGAGACCACGTGTGGCGCGCGAGCCAGCCCTCTCGCCCGTCATGCCCGGGCTCGTCCCGGGCATCCACGCTCTTTCTGCTCGGCCGCGTCCAAAGACGTGGATGGCCGGGACGAGCCCGGCCATGACAGATGATCGAGAGCTCAGAAACGCTTCTCACCCCACGCAGCGGCTCGCCGGGAACGTGAACAGCCGGCTGTCGCCGATCAGATGCGCCGTGAAGCCGAGGCCGTCGAACACGGTGTCGAACGCGGCGTGGCGGATGTTGAGGCCGCCCGTGAACGCCCCGAAGGCCGGCATCACCAGGCGGCGGCCGTCGGTCGCGAAGCAGCGCCGCGTCAGGCTGCGGCCGCGCTGGACGACGCGCGCGCAGGGGTGCAGGTGGCCGGCGATCTCGCCCGTGGTGCCGGGGCCGCCCGGCTCGTGGCGCAGCACCAGCGGCCCGTCCCGCACCTCGCGCGTGAACGTGCCGCCGAGGTCGCGGGCCGGCGCGGGATCGTGATTGCCGGCGATCCACACCCAGTCGCGCCCGCGCTGGAGCGACGCGAGATGCGCGCGGTCCTCCGGGGTCAGCCGCTCGGCGCCGTCGGAATCGTGAAAGCTGTCGCCGAGCGCGACGACGACGGCCGGATCGTAATAGGCGACCACCCAGGCGAGCCGCTCCAGCGTCTCGGCGGTGTCGAAGGGCGGCAGCAGCGCGCCGCGCAGCGCACAGGCCGAGCCCTTCTCCAGATGCAGGTCGGCGACCAGCAGCATGCGCCGCTCCGGCCAGTAGAGCGCGCCGGAGAGATCGGCGACCAGCGACACGCCGGCGACCGACAGCACGGTGCCGCCGGCCTCGCGGGCGAACCCGTCCCGATCGCTCGCGACGCGGTCCCGCGTGTCCGTGCCGAACGTGATCACATCCGCCGTCGCGGCGGTTCGTGCCCTCACCCCATCGCCTCCCTGACCAGATCCGCCTCGGCTTCCATCAGCAGCGCTTCGGACGCTTCGCCGTGGACGGACTCGCGGCCGATCTCCAGCATCACCGGAACGGCGAGCGGAGACACGCGTGGCAGCGGCACGTGGACGATTCGCCCCCTCACCCGAGAGAGCAGCAAACCGAGCCGACGGATGTCAAGCAGCCCGGTCGCGGCCTCGGCGCGGGCGGCACGCAACAACATGTGATCGGGCTGGTGCTTGCGGAGAACGTCGTAGACCAGATCGGTCGAGATCGTCACCTGCCGGCGGCTCTTGTCCTCGCCGCCGGTGCGCCGCTCGATCAGGCCGGCGATCACGGCGCACTGGCGGAAGGTGCGCTTCATCAGCGCCGATTCGGCGAGCCACGCGTCGAGATCGTCGCCCAACATGTCCTCGTCGAACAGCGCGTCCAGCGAGAGCGCGCCGCGCTTCACCGCGAAGGACAGGTCGCCGAGCCCCCACACGGCGAGCGCGTACTCGCTGGCGACGAAGCCGAGCGGTCTTTGGCGCGCCCGCTCTAGACGACGCGTGAGCAGCATGCCGAGCGTCTGATGGGCGAGCCGGCCCTCGAACGGGTAGCAGACGAGGTAGTTCTTGTCGGCGCGCGGGAACGTCTCGACCAGCAGCTCGCCCGGCTTCGGCAGGCGCGACCGCAGCCGTTGCAGGTCGAGCCAGTCGTGGACCTGATCAGGAAGCCGTCGCCACATCGCAGGCGCCGCCAGCATGTCGCGCACCCGTTCAGCGAGATACGTGGAGAGCGGGAACTTGCCGCCCGCATAGACCGGGACCTTCGGATCCTCCGCGTGCGCGCGCGTCACGTAGGCCGAGTCCTCGGCGAGCGCCTCGTAGCGCAGCACCTCGCCGGCGAACAGGAAGGTGTCGCCCGGCACCAGCCCCTCGATGAAATACTCCTCCACCTCGCCCAAAAGCTTGCCGGCGCGTCCGATCACGCCGGCATGGCCGCGCGTCGCCGCGCCGCGCGTCCGCACCAGCCTGATCTTGATCATCGGCTCCTCGACGATGGTGCCGACATTGAGCCTGTAACGTTGCGCCACGCGCGGATGGGTGACGCGCCAGCGGCCGTCGACGCCCTTCCTGATCTTGGCGAAGCGCTCGTAGGCCTTGAGCGCGTAGCCGCCGGTGGCGACGAAGTCGACCACGGCGTCGAAGTCCTCACGATCGAGATTGGCGTAAGGCGCGGCGGCGCGCACCTCGGCGAACAGATCGTCGGACGCGAACGGCGCTGCGCAGGCGCAGCCGAGCACGTGCTGGGCCAGCACGTCGAGCGCCCCGGTGCGCAAGGGCGGCGTGTCCTGCGCATTCTCGGCCACCGCGTCGATGGCGGCGCGGCATTCGAGCACTTCGAACCGGTTCGCCGGCACCAGCACGGCGCGCGACGGCTCGTCCAGGCGATGGTTGGCGCGGCCGATGCGCTGGGTCAGCCGCGACGCGCCCTTCGGGGCGCCGACATTGATCACCAGGTCGACGTCACCCCAGTCGATGCCGAGATCGAGCGACGACGTGCACACGATGGCGCGCAGGCGCCCCTCGGCCATCGCGGCCTCGACCTTGCGCCGCTGGGTCACGTCGAGCGAGCCGTGATGGAGTGCGATGGCGTGGCCGTCCTCGTTGATGCGCCACAGCGCCTGGAACAGGAACTCGGCCTGGCTGCGCGTGTTCACGAACACCAGCGTGGTCCGGTGGCGGCCGATCAGATCGTAGATCTCGGCGAGTGCGTGGGCGGCCGAGTGGCCCGACCACGGCAGATGCTCGGCGGTGTCGAGCATCGTCACGATCGGCGCGGCGCCGCCGGCCGCCTGCACGATCTCGGCTTGCATGGTCTCGGGCCGAACGATGTCAGCTTGCGTGGCATCGCCGCCGCGCTGCGGGACCAGAAATCGCGAAAGCTCCTGCGGGTCCGCCACGGTCGCCGAGAGGCCGACGGTCGTGAGACCGGGGGCCGTCGCGAACAGTCGCGAGAGCCCGAGCGAGAGCAGGTCGCCGCGCTTCGAGGTGACGAGCGCGTGAAGCTCGTCGAGCACGACGCGGCGCAGCGAGCCGAACAGATAGGGCGCGTCGGCGCTGGCGAGCAGCAGCGCGAGCTGCTCGGGCGTGGTGAGCAGGATGTCGGGCGGATCGCGGCGCTGTCGGGCGCGCCGGCTCTGCGGCGTGTCGCCGGTGCGCGTCTCGATGCGCACCGGCAGCCCCATCTCGGCGACCGGCCGCTCGAGATTGCGGGCGATGTCGACGGCGAGCGCTTTCAAAGGCGAGATGTAGAGCGTGTGGAGACCGCCGAGACGGTCGTTCGACGAAACAAAGCGCCCTCCGCCTCCGTCTGGCGAAGCGAAGAGCCCCCCACCCCCGACCCCTCCCCGCCACTCGCTTCGCGAGCGGGGGGAGGGGAGTTGATGGGCCGTGCCCGAACTGATCCGAACGCGGCGCTGCGGCTCCCCTCCCCCCGCGCCCGCAGGGCGTGGCGGGGAGGGGTCGGGGGTGGGGGGCATACGGCGCTTCCCCATACCCGGACCCGTCCGTCCCTCGACAATCTCCACAAGCGTCGGCAGGAAGCCGGCGAGCGTCTTGCCGGCGCCGGTGGGGGCGATCAGCAGGGCCGAGCGGCCGGCCCGGGCGGCGGCCAGGAGGGCGAGCTGGTGCGGCCGCGGCGTCCAGCCGCGATCGGCGAACCAGCGGGCGAACGGCGACGGCAGATCGGGCGCGGTCGCGGCGTCGGTGTCTCGGGGCACGGGCTCGCTCACCCGATCGTCGTAGCGCGGCCGGGCGGGGCTTCCAAGCCCGATGTTCGCGGTTCATTCTCGGGTAGGCGCGCCCCCGCCGGGAAAATCATGGTTAACGGCGGGTAAACGAATTTCCGATACGGCTGCGGCAGCAACCCGGAGAGCGGAGCCGGCCTCCATGAATCGGCCCATGAGTCCGTCCATGAATCGGCCCATGAATCGTCGCGACCGCCGGGCGGCGGCCAAGCAGGGCAACGCCGATGCGATCTGCGCCGCCGCCGCGGCGCTCAAGCAGCAGGGCCGGCTGGAGGCCGCGGTGAAGCGCTACCGCGAGGCGCTGGAGATCGCGCCGAACTCGGCGATCGCCCACAACAACCTCGCCAATGTCCTGACCGAGCTCGGCCGCACCGACGAGGCGGTGACGCATCTGCGCGCGGCGCTGGCCGCGGCGCCGACCGCCTTTCAGGTGCACAACAATCTCGGCAATGCGCTGAAGCGCCAGGGCGACACGGCGGCCGCGGTCGCGCATTACCGCCAGGCGATCGCCGCCAAGCCGGACTTCGCCGAGGCGCATCTCAATCTCGGCTCGACGCTGACGACGCTCGGCGACACCGCGGCGGCGATCGCCCATCTGCAGCAGGCCGCGGTGTTGCGCTCGTCGCATGCCGAGACCCGCATCCAGCTCGGCCTCGCGCTGGTCGATGCCGGCGAGATCGCGCTCGCGCTCGGCTGCGCCGAGATCGCGGCGCGGGCCGCGCAGGAGCCCGGTTTTCCGCTGCGCCTGCTCGGCGTGCTGCTCGCCCGCTGCGGCGCCGTGGAGCCGGCCCGCGCCTGCCTCGAGGCCGTGCTGGCGCAGGATCCGGAGGATCGCGACGGCATCGGCCTGCTGCTCGCCCGGCTCGGCGCCGCGCCGCTTCCGGCCCGCGCCGGCGACGGCCAGATCGCGGCGATCTACGCGGCCCGCGCGGCGCGCTGGGACGCCGGCGCCGGTCCGCAGGCCTATCGCGGCGCCGACCTCGTCGCCGACGCGCTGCTGCGCATGGTCCCGGACGGCGCCCTCGACATCGCCGACGCCGGCTGCGGCACCGGCCTGGTCGGAGCGCTCGTCAAATCCCGGGCGCGCCGGCTCGACGGCATCGACCTCTCCGCCCCGATGCTCGAGCGGGCGCGCGAGAAGGACCTCTACGACACGCTCGCGCGCGGCGATCTCGTCGCGGCCCTGGCCGAGCGGCCGGCCCGCTACGACGCGATCGCCTGCGCCGCGACGCTGATCCATTTCGGTGATCTCGGCCCGCCGCTCGCGGCCGCCGCGGCGGCGCTGCGCGACGGCGGCGTCTTCGTCGCGACGCTGTTCCCCAATCCCGACGATGCGGACGGCATCGCGGTCGGCAGCCTCGACGGCCTCGCCCAGGGCGGCTGCTTCGTGCACGGCCGCGCCTATGTCGAGCGTGCCGCCGCGGCGGCCGGCTTCGCCGTGGAGATCGCCGAGGAGGCCGTGCACGAGACCCAGGCCGGGCGGGCCCGCACGGCGCTCGTCCTCGGGCTGCGCCGCCGGCCGCGCGAGGGCTGAGCGGCAGCCCTGCGGCCGGGCGCATTCCCCGCCGCCGGCCGCGGCGCTACGGTCGCTCCTCCTGGCCGGGCGACCCGTCATGTCCCTCTACACGCTCCTGCGTCCCGCGCTGTTCCGTCTCGATCCGGAGCGCGCCCACCATCTCGCCATGGCGGCCGGCGCCCGCGCCGGCGTCGTCGCCCCGCTGATGCGGGCCGTGACGGCCGTCGACGATCCGCGGCTCGCGGTCGATGTCGGTGGCTTGCGGTTTCCGAGCCCCGTCGGCCTCTCGGCCGGCTTCGACAAAAACGGCGAGGCCGTGGCGGCGCTCGCCGGGCTCGGCTTCGGCTTCGTCGAGATCGGCTCGGTGTCGGCCGAGCCGTCGGCCGGCAACCCGCCGCCGCGGCTGTTTCGCCTGCCGGCCGATCGGGCGCTGGTCGTCGCCTACGGGGTGCCGAACGAGGGTGCCGCGGCGGTGGCGCACCGGCTCGCCGGAACGCGGCTGCCGGTGCCGCTCGGCATCAACATCGTCGCCACCAACCGGGGGCACGGCGCGCCGCCGATCGCCGACGACTCGCTGATCGCCGAGTACATGCACGCCGCACGGGTGCTGGCGCCGGCCGCCGACTACCTGATGTTCAACCTGAGCTGTCCGAACACCACCGACGGCTGCGACTTCTTCGCCGATCCGGGCCGGCTCGACGCCTGGCTGACGGCGCTCGACGAGACCCCCTATGCGGTCCGCCCGTCGTTCCTGAAGGTGTCGCCGCTCGGCGGCGTCGCCATGATCGAGCGGCTGCTGGAGGTCACGGGCCGGCACCGGAAGATCTCCGGCTTCATGTTCAACTTGCCGAGCGGACGGCGCGACGGCCTCGTCACGCCCGAGGCGGTGTGGAGAGGCTGGCCCGGCGCCGTCTCGGGTCCGCCGTCGGCGGCGCTGCTCGACGACTGCCTGGTCGAGTGCTTCCGCCGCATGGACCGCGGCCGCTACGCGCTGTTCGCCTCCGGCGGCGTGTCGTCGGCAGAAGACGTCTACGCCAAGATCCGAAAAGGTGCCTCGCTGGTCGCGCTCCTCACCGCGCTCGTCTACCAGGGGCCCGGCGTGGTGCGGCGCATCACCCGCGGCCTCGCAGAGCTGCTGGCGCGCGACGGCGTGAAGCATGTGTCCGAGGTGGTGGGTGCGGATGTGAGGTGAGGTTCCGGATCGGCCGCGTGCCCGGACAAGGCACATCAGGCTGCAGGCCTGATGTGCCGCAGAGCCGGGGCCCAGGGGCGGCTCTGGCGGGCGCCTGGTCGTGTCGCCCTGGGTCCCGGTTCGCGGCGCGTCGCGCCGCGCCCGGGACACGCGGCCAGATGGTTCACCGCCCCCTCGCATCGCCGCCCAAGATGCCTATCTTGCAAGAATGCGTCCGGAGAGCCTGCTCGTCCCGACGCCGGCCGGGCTGTGCTGTCCGGCGGGCGGCTTCCACATCGATCCGCTGCGGCCGGTGGCGCGCGCCGTGATCACGCACGCGCATTCCGATCACGCGCGTGCGGGCCACGGCGCCGTGCTGGCGACGGCCGAGACGCTCGACCTGATGCGGCTGCGCTACGGCGAAAACTTCGCCGGGACCGTTCAGGCGGTGCCGTATGGCGAGGGCCTGACGATCGACGGCGTGACGGTGAGCCTGCATCCGGCCGGCCACGTGCTGGGCTCCGCGCAAGTCCGGGTCGAGAAGGACGGGCTCGTGATCGTCGCCTCCGGCGACTACAAGGATGTTCACGACCCGACCTGTGCGCCGTTCGCGCTGGTGCCGTGTCACGTCTTCATCAGCGAGGCGACGTTCGGGCTGCCGGTGTTCCGCCACGGCGGCGCCGCGGCCGAAGTCGAAAAGCTGATCAGATCGACGAGACTGTTTCCGGAGCGCACGCATCTCCTCGGCGCCTACACGCTGGGAAAAGCGCAGCGGCTGATCGCGCTGCTGCGCGCCGCCGGCTGGGAACGGCCGATCTACCTGCACGGCGCCGCCGAGGCGATCACGTCCTATTATGCGGGCCGCATGGATCTCGGCGATCTGCGTCCCGTGCGCGATGCGGCGAAGGGCGACTTCGCCGGCGCCGTCGTGCTGTGCCCGCCCTCGGCGCTCGGCGACCGCTGGTCGCGGCGATTCCCCGATCCGATCGCCTGCTTCGCCTCGGGCTGGATGCGCATCCGCGCGCGGGCGCGCCAGCGCGGCGTCGAGCTGCCGTTGGTCGTGTCGGACCACTGCGACTGGGACGGCCTCACCCGCGTCATCCCGGCGACCGGCGCTGAAGAAATCTGGCTCACTCACGGGGCCGAAGAGGCGCTGGTGCACTGGTGCGGCACGCAGGGGCTTCGCGCGCGGCCGCTGCATCTCGTCGGCTACGGCGACGAGGAGGAGGTGGAGATCATCGAATCGGCGACCGCCGCTCCTGATCAGGACGGGACGGCCGCTGTTTCTGATCAGAACGCTACGGCGGCGGGCGAGCCTGCGGGCGGCTCCGCATGAACCGCTTTGCCGCCCTGATCGACCGCCTCGCCTACGAACCGGGCCGCACCGCCAAGCTGCGGCAGATGACCGACTACTTCCGCACCGTGCCCGATCCCGAGCGCGGCTTCGCGCTCGCCGCCCTCACCGGCGCGCTGTCGTTCCCGCACGCCAAGCCTGGCCTGATCAGGACCCTGATCGCCGAGCGCACCGACCCGGTGCTGTTCGAGATGTCCTACGACTACGTGGGGGATCTGTCAGAAACGGTCGCGCTGATGTGGCCGTCTCCGCCGAGCGCGTCTCTTCCCTCTCCCCGCGTGCAGGGAGAGGGTGGCTCGGACCGAAGGTCCGAGTCGGGTGAGGGGGCCTCTCGTGGATACGGAGACGCCCCCTCATCCGACGTCCGCGCTGATCGCGCGAACGTCGACCTCTCCCCGCACGCGGGGAGAGGTGAATATCGGCCGCAATCCGGGAGAGGTGAGGATAACGCCACCCCCTCGCTCGCCGACGTGATCACGACGCTCCAAACACTCGGCAAGGCGGAGTTGCCGCGGACGCTGGCACACTGGCTCGACGGGCTCGACGAGACGGGGCGCTGGGCGCTCCTCAAGCTGGTCACCGGTGGCTTGCGCATCGGCGTGTCGGCGCGGCTCGCCAAGACCGCGGTGGCGGCGCTCGGCGACAAGGAGGCCGACGAGATCGAGATTCTCTGGCCCGGCCTCGCGCCTCCTTACGAGGAGCTGTTCGCCTGGGTGGAGGGGCGGGGAGACCGGCCGGCGGTCGACGACCCGGCGAGCTTCCGTCCGCCGATGCTGTCGCATCCCATCGGCGCAGACGATTTCAAGAGCCTGGATCCGAGCGACTTCGTCGCCGAATGGAAATGGGACGGCATCCGGGTTCAGGCCGCCGCCGGCATCGGCCCGGACGGACGACGCGTCGCCCGCCTGTTCTCGCGCACCGGCGAGGATATCTCGGCGTCGTTTCCCGATCTGGTCGAGGTCTTGAACTTCGCCGGCGCGCTCGACGGCGAGCTGCTGATCGTGCGCGCGGGGCGCGTGCAGTCGTTCAACGTGCTGCAGCAGCGGCTGAACCGCAAGGCCGTCACGGCCAAGCTGATCAGCGAGTTTCCGGCGCATTTTCGCGCCTACGATCTGCTGGTCGAGGGCGAGGAGGATCTTCGTGACGAGCCGCTCCTCGAACGGCGTGCCCGCCTCGCCGATCTGATTTCACGCCTCGCCGAGCCGCGCATCGATCTCTCGCCCGAGATCCCGTTCGCCGACTGGGACGCACTCGCGCGAGCGCGTGCCGCTCCGCAAGACGTCGGCGCCGGGCCGGATGCCGAGGCGATCGAGGGCGTGATGCTCAAGCGCCGCGACGCGCCCTATCTGCCCGGCCGCCCCAAGGGCTTCTGGTGGAAGTGGAAGCGCGACCCGTTCATCGTCGACGCGGTGCTGATGTACGCGCAGCGCGGCCACGGCAGGCGCTCGTCCTATTACTCCGACTACACGTTCGGCCTGTGGCGCGAGGGCGAGGCCGGCGACGAGCTGGTGCCCGTCGGCAAGGCCTATTTCGGCTTCACGGACGAGGAGCTCCTGACGATCGACCGGTTCGTGCGGGCGAACACGGTCGATCGCTTCGGCCCGGTGCGCGAGGTGGTGCACGACCAGGACACGGGCCTCGTCTTCGAGGTGGCGTTCGAGGGGCTGCAGCGCTCGACCCGCCACCGCTCCGGCATTGCGATGCGGTTCCCGCGCATCAGCCGGCTGCGCTTCGACAAGCCGCCCGGCGAGGCCGACCGGCTCGACACGCTGCTGGCGATGCTCGACGCCGCCGAGGCCACGCCGTCCTCCAGCGGCCGTGTCCTCGACCCCGCCGCCGCGCGCACCGGCAAGCGCAAGGGCGGGTGAGGACGATCGCTGGTTCGTCACGACGTCGCAGCGCCGCTCACCCCCCTCCCCAACCCTCCCCCACAAGGCGGGAGGGAGCATGCCCGTCGTGTTGCCGGCAGATCTGATCAATCTGCAATCCAGGTCGCTCTAGTCAGGCCACTCCGCTCTTTCCCGGGCGGTTCGGCTCCTTCGTTCCCTCCCCCCTTGTGGGGGAGGGACAGGGAGGGGGGTGAGCCGCACCCGAGGGACTCCCGAAATTTCCGTCCCCGTGTCGGGATCGGCTAGGCTCGGCCGTCCTCGGATCACGGAGGGAGCCCCCGGATGCTGTACGCCATTCTCTGCTACCATCAGGAAGACGTCGTCTGCTCCTGGAGCAAGGAGGAGGACGACGCCGTGATGGCGCGCCTCGCGCCGATCCAGGAGCGGCTCGCCCGCCAGGGCAAGCTCGGCCCCGTCGCGCGGCTGATGCCGACCACGGCGGCGACGACGCTGCGCAAGGATCGCGATCCGCCGCTCGTGATCGACGGCCCGTTCGCCGAAACGAAGGAGCAGCTCCTCGGCTTCTACATCGTCGATTGCGCGTCGCTCGACGAGGCGCTGGAGATCGCGCGCGAGCTCGGCGCGGCCAATCCGGGCGGCGCCTACGAGCTGCGCCCCGTCGCGCTGTTCAATCCCGCCACGGCGCCGCCCGAGAAGGCGACCGCCTGATGGATGTCGACTGGATCGGCGCGACCCTTCATGCGGCGCGGCCGCAGGCGCTCGCCGCGCTGACCCGCGCCTTCCGGGACCTCGACCTCGCCGAGGAGGCGCTGCAGGAGGCGTCGCTTCGCGCGCTCAAGACCTGGCCGAGGAACGGCCCGCCGCGCGACGCCGCGGCGTGGCTGATCATGGTCGGCCGCAACGCCGCGATCGATGCGGTGCGGCGCAAGCGCCGTGAGGCGCCGCTGCCCGACGAGGAGGTCTTGTCCGAGCGCGACGACGCCGAGGCGGCGCTCGCCGAGGAGCTCGACGAGAGCCACTATCGCGACGACATTCTGAGACTGCTGTTCGTCTGCTGCCATCCCGACCTGCCGGCCACCCAGCAGATCGCGCTGGCGCTGCGCATCGTCTCGGGCCTGTCGGTCGGCGAGATCGCGCGGGCGTTCCTCGTCAGCGAGGCCGCCATGGAGCAGCGCATCACCCGCGCCAAGCGACGGGTGGCGAGCGCGAACGTGCCGTTCGAGGCGCCGAGCCCGCCGGAGCGCGCCGCCCGCGTCGCGACCGTCGCGGCGACCCTCTATCTCCTGTTCAACGAGGGCTATGCGGCGAGCGGCGGCGAGGCGCATGTGCGCCACGGCCTGTGCGACGAGGCGATCCGGCTGGCGCGCCTGCTGCTCCGCCTGTTCCCGACCGAGCCCGAGATCATGGGCCTGACGGCGCTGATGCTGCTCCAGCATTCGCGCGCCGCGGCACGGCTCGACGCCGATGGTGACATCGTGCTGCTCGACGATCAGGACCGCAGCCGCTGGGACCGGCGGCTGATCGACGAGGGGCTCGCGCTGCTCGACAAGGCGATGCGGCATCGCGCTCCGGGCCCGTATCAGATCCAGGCGGCGATCGCGGCCCTGCACGCGCGCGCCGCGCGGCCGCAGGAGACCGACTGGGCTCAGATCGAGATTCTCTACGGCGTGCTCGAGCGGCTGACGCCCTCGCCGGTGGTGTCGCTGAACCGCGCCGTGGCGACCTGGAAGCTGCGCGGTGCCGAAGCGGCGCTCGCCGTGATCGGGCCGCTGGAAGCGGATCTCGCCGGCTACTTCTACTTCTTCGGCCTGAAGGGCGCGCTGCTCGACGCGCTCGGGCGCACCGGCGAGGCGCGCACCGCCTTCGACCGCGCCATCGCGCTCGCCCACTCGCCGGCCGAGGCCGCGCACATTCGCCGCCAGCTCGACCGCCTCGCCGCGGCGCCGGCGAAGACCGTCGCGACGCCGTGACGTCGCGCTCGCCTTCAGACCCTCGGCCCGTCATGCCCGCGCTCGTCGCGGGCATCCACGACCTTTATGCACCGCGGCGACGAGATCGTGGATGGCCGGGACGAGCCCGGCCATGACGAAGAGGGAAGCCGGCGACTGCCACGTCGTCCTGAAAATTACCTCCACCGAAAAAAGATTCGCGTCACTGTCGGGGGTGCACTCCGCCGTCCGTCTTCAGGGCGTGACGGAGAGACGAGACAGGAGGAGGACCCCCGATGGAGATGGTGGGCAAGTATGTCGACGGCTATGTGCTGCCGGTGCCGACCGCGAAGCTCGACGCCTATCGCGCGATGGCGCGCGCAGCCGGCGAGGTGTGGCGCGATCACGGCGCGCTCGCCTTCGTCGAATGCGTCGCCGAGGACGTGAAGCCCGGCACCCACACGTCGTTCCCGCAGGCCGTCAAGCTCGAGCCGGACGAGACCGTGATCTTCTCGTGGATCGTCTTCGCCTCGCGGGCCGAGCGCGACCGCATCAACGCGGCCGTGATGGAGGACGAGCGCATCAAGCAGTGGCACGAGCGCGAGCCGGTGTTCGACGGCAAGCGGATGTTCTGGGGCGGCTTCGACGTGCTGGTCGACGCCTGATCCGACATCCAAACAAAGAGGGAAGATCATCATGAAGGTCATGGTTCTGGTCAAGGCCAGCAAGGCGTCGGAAGCCGGCGAGATGCCGTCCACCGCGCTGTTCGAGGCGATGGGCAAGTACAACGAGGCGCTGGTCGAGGCCGGCATCATGCTGGCCGGCGAGGGCCTGCATCCGACCTCGAAGGGCAAGCGCGTGCGCTTCGACGGCGCGAGCCGCACCGTCATCGACGGCCCCTTCGCCGAGACCAAGGAGCTGGTCGCCGGGTACTGGCTGTGGAACGTCGCCTCGATGGAGGAGGCGGTCGCGTGGTTGAAGCGCTGCCCCAACCCGCACGACGAGGTGAGCGAGGTCGAGATCCGCCAGGTCTACGAGATGGAGGATTTCGGCGAGGCCTTCACGCCCGAGCTGCGTGACCGCGAGGCGCGCATGCAGGAGCGCATCCGCGAGCAGACCGGCGGGTGAGGGCAGGCTTCGCAGCGGACGGCGTCCGTGTCCCGGGCGCGGCGCACCGCGCCGTGACCCGGGACCCAGGGGCGACGGGACGATGCGCTCGGCGAACCGTCCGTCGTGCGGCTCCTGGGCTCCGGCTCTGCGGTGCAGCGGGCCGTTGGCCCGACGCGCCTTGTCCGGGGCACGAGCGAGGCACCCCGCCGGACCTGATCATAATCTCGCAAAGGACCCCCCGATGAGCACCATGGTCTTCCTCAATCTCCCGGTCGCCGATCTGCCGCGGTCGATGCGGTTTTTCGAGACGCTCGGCTGGACGTTCAACCCGCAGTTCACCGACGACACGGCGGCCTGCCTGGTCATCTCCGACACCATTTACGCGATGCTGCTGACTCACGACAAGTTCCGGCAGTTCACCGACAAGGCGATCGCCGATGGACACCGGACCAAGGAGGTGCTGATCGCGCTGTCGACGGAGAGCCGCGAGAAGGTCGACGCCCTGGTCGACACCGCCGTCAAGGCCGGCGCCGCCGAGCCGCGTCCGGCGAGCGACTACGGCTTCATGTACTACCGGGCGTTCGACGATCTCGACGGCCACACCTGGGAGATCATGTGGATGGACCCGGCGCATGTGCAGACGGCGCCGGCCGAAGCGGGTGCGGCTGCCTAGGCCATGCCCCGCGTCGTCTTCACGCAGAACATCCAGCGCCACGTCGCCTGCCCGGAGATCGAGGTCTCCGGGTCCACGGTCCGCGAGGCGCTGGAGGCGGTGTTCGCGGAGAACCCGCAGGCGCGCGGCTACGTGCTCGACGATCAGGGCGCGCTGCGTCGCCACATGAGCGTGTTCGTCGACGGCACCTTGGTGCGCGACCGCGCGCGGCTCGCCGAGCCGGTCGGCCCGGCGAGCACCATCCATGTCTTCCAGGCGCTCTCCGGAGGCTGATCAGATGAACGACGTGATTCTCGTGTCCACGCGAAAAGGCCTGTTCACGGTGACCCGGAACGGCGGCGGGTGGGAGATCGCCGACGTGGCGTTCCTCGGCGACAACGTGACGCTCGCGATGACGGATCCGCGCGACGGCCGCCGCTACGCGGCGCTCGATCACGGTCATTTCGGCGTCAAGCTGCACGCCGCGCTCCCGGGTGGTGGCTACACCGAGATCGCGACGCCGACCTATCCGGAGAAGCCGGAGGGCCACGAGGAGCTGGACATGTGGGGCCGGCCGCTGCCGTGGAGCACGGTGCGGATCTGGGCGCTGGCGCCGGGCGGCGCCGACGAGCCCGGCACGCTGTGGTGCGGCACCCTGCCGGGAGGCCTGTTCAAGTCGACCGACCACGGCGCCAGCTGGTCGCTGGTGCGGTCGCTGTGGGATCATCCGCTGCGGCAGAAATGGATGGGCGGCGGCGCGGATCTTCCCGGCCTGCATTCGATCTGCGTCGATCCGCGCAACTCCCGCCACGTCTCGATCGCGGTGTCGACAGGCGGGGTGTGGGCGACCGAGGACGGCGGCGACACCTGGACGCTGCGCGGCGAGGGCATGCGGGCCGAGTACGCCCCGCCCGAGCAGGCGCACGAGCCGCTCGGCCAGGACGTCCATTGCCTGGTGCAGTGCCGGGCCGCGCCGGAGCGCATGTGGGTGCAGCATCACAACGGCATCTTCGTCTCCTCCGACGGCGGCCGCCGCTTCTCCGAGATCGAGAAAGCCGGCCCGTCGACTTTCGGATTTGCGGTCGCGGTGCATCCGCAGGAGCCGGACACCGCGTGGTTCGTGCCGGAGATCAAGGACGAGAAGCGGATCCCCTGCGACGGCCGCCTGGTCGTCACCCGCACCCGCGACGGCGGCCGCTCGTTCGACGTGCTGACCGAGGGCCTCCCGCAACAGCACGCCTACGACGTCGTCTACCGCCATGCCCTGGCGCTCGACGATGCGGGCGAGCGCCTCGCCTTCGGCTCGACCACGGGCGGCCTGTGGGTGAGCGAGGACCAGGGGGACCGCTGGACCTGCGTCAGCCACACGCTGCCGCCCGTCTATGCGGTGCGGTTCGGCTGATCGGAGAGATGCGATGACCCGTCCGACCACCCCGAGCACCGTCGTCCCGGCGCTGCGCTATCGCGACGCGCCCGCCATGATCGACTGGCTGTGCGCCGTCCTCGGCTTCACGCGCCACGCCGTCTACGAGGACGGAGCGGGCGGCATCGCCCATGCCCAGCTCACGCTCGGCGGCGGCATGGTGATGCTCGGCACCGCCCGCGACGACGACTTCGGAAAGCTGCAGTCGACGCCGGCGGCGCTCGGCGGGTGCAGCCAGAGCCCCTATGTGGTGGTCGCCGACGCGGACGCCGTGCATGCCCGCGCGGTCGCGCATGGGGCCGAGATCGTGATGCCGCTGCGCGACGAGAGCCACGGCGGCCGCGGCGTCTCGTTCCGCGATCCCGAAGGGCATCTGTGGAACGTCGGCACCTACGATCCGTGGGCGACGAGCTGAACCGGGACGCGTTGATCTGAGCGACGAACCGTCAGCACGGCACGGCCTGCTCTCTCCCCCCTTGTGGGGGAGAGGTGGAGAGGGGGGTGAGCCCCGAACTCCGAGTTCGTGGTGTACCCCCCTCCCTGTCCCTCCCCCACAGGGGGGGAGGGAACGCTGGAACCGCAAGCTCCCGACGTAGGGCACGGCTCCACGAAAGAGTATCGAGCATGCAGTGCCGAGCCGCGGCGCCCGGCGGTGGCGGCGCCCCCGGCAGCGGGGCGCGGGCGAGCTCGCCCCGCTGCCGCCATCGTCTGTGCTATGGTGCCGGCCGAACAGCGGCACCCGAGGGCACGGCATGACGATGCGGGATCCGGAACGGCGGCCGATCCATTACGCGAACGGCACCGACGGGAACGGCATGCAGCAACGCTCTTCCGGCAACCTCGAACGGTTTCTCGGCGGCTCGCCCGGTGCGGTCGCCGTGCGGCTCGTCCTCCTGTCGATCCTGGTCGGCGTCGTCCTGTCCGCGGTCGGCCTCGATCCGCTCAACATCATCCACTCGATCGAGCGGCTCTTGCGCAGCGTCTGGGACATGGGCTTCGACGCCGTGGTCTGGCTGTGGCGCTACTTCCTGCTCGGCGCCGTGCTGGTGATCCCGATCTGGCTGATCATCCGGCTCGGCAAGGGCGGCCGCTGAGGCCGCTCCCGGGCCGCCACCCGGCGTCGCCGGTCGGCCCTGCGGCGCCCCGTGCGCATTCCGCTTGGCAGACCCAGGCTAAAATTCCTATACTGGCGCGAATCCACCGTGGCCCCGGCGTTCCGCAGGAGGTCCCATGCTGACCCATGCCCAGATCTGGACGGCGATCGACCGGCTGGCGGCGCGCGCCGGCCTGTCCGCGTCCGGGCTCGCCAAGCGCGCCGGCCTCGATCCGACCACCTTCAACAAGTCGAAGCGCATCACCCCGGACGGCCGCGCCCGCTGGCCGTCGACCGAGTCGGTGGCGAAGTCGCTCGCCGCGACCGGCGTGACGATCGACGACTTCGTCAAGCTGATCACCGACGACGGCAGCAATGCCGAGCAGGCCGTGCCGCTGATCGGCTTCGCCGAGGCCGGCACGGGCGGCTATTTCGACGACGGCGGCTTTCCGGTCGGCAAGGGCTGGGACGAGATCCCGTTCCCGGCCGTCGAGGACGAGCACGCCTACGCGCTGGAGATCTCGGGCGACTCGATGCAGCCGGCCTACCGGGACGGCACCGTGATCATCGTGTCGCCGCTGGCGCCGATCCGGCGCGGCGACCGCGTGGTGGTGAAGACCCGCGAGGGCGAGGTGATGGCCAAGGAGCTGCGCCGCAAGACGGCCAAGACGCTCGAGCTGCGCTCGCTCAATCCCGAGCACCAGGACCGCGTGCTCGCCGCCGAGGAGGTGCTGTGGGTCGCCCGCATCGTCTGGGCGAGCCAGTAGCATCCGGGCGCGCCGTTAGGCCGCGCCGGCTGCGATCATCGCACCGGCGGTCCACTGCGGCAGGCAGCGTAGCCCCAGGTCGGAATATCGCATTTCGAGCAGCCGGCGAGCCCGAGGCCCAGGCCGACCACCAGCAGAATCGCCACGGTACGCATAGCCTCGCAAACCCCTGCGAACCCAGATCCGTGTCCCCACCGGAAGACTAGGCGAGGCATCGTCCGCCGCGCCAGCCGTCTTTACGTTCCGTTCACAATCCGGCGAACGAGTGTGACCGCGGCGCCGCACCGGGGGCCCCCGATGTGTGGCTCTGGAGTCCCGCCTTCGCGGGAATGAGCGGAGTGTGGGTCGACGGCAGCGGAAACCATGGCCGGGACGAGCCCACGGCTGTCCGGCTCATGGTTTGCTTGATCGGCGACTGGTTCTGCACCTGCTGCCAACGATGACCAATGTCGAGCACGGCCAGAAAGACGCTCGCTCTCCTTCTGCGCGCCAACCTCATGCGTCGCAAGGACGTGACCCGCATGCAGCAGATAGAGCGATCTCCCCCGATCGACTCCCGTCGACTCACCCTCGACCCGGCCTATACATGAACCGGACAGCCGTGGGCTTGTCCCGGCCATGACGAAGTCGTCAGATCACCATCCGGCTCACCGCCCGCCGCGCCTCGGCGAGCAGGCCCGGCAGATCGAGCCCGGGAATGCGGCCGTCCTCGACGATCAGGCGGCCGTTGCAGAACCCCCATTTCACGTGGGCCTGGCCGCCGCCGGCCACGGGTGCGATGGCGGGATCGTGCAGGCCGGCGTAGCGCGGGTGGTCGAGCGAGTAGACGACGAGATCCGCCGCCATGCCGGGCGCCAGCGTGCCGGTCTGCGAGAGGCCGAGCACGGTCGCGCCGCCGGCCGTGCCCCATCTGATCACGTCCTCGACCGTGACGCTCGCGGCGCCGTCGCGGGCGCGGTGGACGAGCCACGCCATGTGGCTCTCGTTGACCATGTCGGCGGCTTCGTTCGATCCTGCGCCGTCGACGCCGAGCGAGACGCGGCCGCCGAGCCGCGCCAGCGCGGGGGCCGGCGCGATGCCGGAGCCGAGCCGGCAGTTCGACTGCGGGCAGTGCGCCATGCCGGTGCCGGTCTCGGCCATCAGCCGGATCTCCTCCGGCTGCATGTGGCAGAGATGGGCGAAGAACACGTCGGGCCCGAGCCAGTCGTGCCGCTGGACGAACTCGAGCGGCGTGCAGCCGTGCACGTCGCGGCAGAAATGCACGTAGTCGAGCGACTCGGAGAGATGGCTGTGCAGCCCGATTCCCATTTTTCGCGCCGCCGCCGCGAACTCGGGGAGCTCGTGCGCGTGCACGGACCAGGTCGGCGTGGTCGGCGCGAGGATCACCTTGCGCATCGCGTCGCCGCCGGCCTGATGGAAGCGGCCGACGTCGTGCGACACGCTCGCCAGCATGTCGTCGAGCGTCTCGGGCCGCGCCTCCGGCGGCGGGTTCAGGTCGATCTCGCGCACCTTGGTGGCGCCGCCGCGCATCAGCACGAAGCGCACGCCGAATTGTTCCGCCAGCTCGAACAGCAGGGCCGAGCCGTCGAAGCCCATGCCGGGCCAGTAGGCGTAGTGATGGTCGGCGATCGTGGTGCAGCCCGACAGCACCAGCTCGGCGATCCCGACCGTCGCGGCGATGCGCAGCGTCTCGGCGTCGACGAAGCGCCGATAGGCGACCGGCACGGCCGAGAGCCACGGCGCGAGCTGCAGGTCGATGCCGGCGGGAATCCCCTTCATCAGCGACTGGAACAGGTGATGATGGGTGTTGATCCAGCCCGGATAGATCACGCAGTCGGTGGCGTCGAGCACGCGCTCGCCGGGCTCCGGCGCGAGCGCGCCGATCGCCGCGATGCGGCTGCCGCGCAGGCGGATGTCGGGACCGGCCGCGCGGGCGGCCGCCCCGGCGCCACCGGTCATGATCGCGGTGGCGTTGCGGATGACGAGGTCCATCAGGTCTCCGGAACGAGCTCGCTCTCGTGCCAGTCGCCGAGCGCCAGCTTGGAGAGCGTGACCATGAGGAGGAAGAGCGCGACGCCGGTCAGCGTGATCAGCAGCAGCGCCGCGAACAGGAGCGGGATGTCGAGCTGGAAGCCGGCCTGGAGGATCTGGTAGGCGAGCCCGGCCGAGGTGCCGCCCGTGCCGGCGACGAACTCGGCGACCACGGCGCCGATCAGTGCGAGGCCGGAGGAGATGCGCAGGCCGCCGAAGAAGTAGGGCGCGGCGCTCGGGATGCGCAGCCGCACTAGCTCCTGCAGCCGCGTCGCCTTGTTCATCCTGAACAGATTGAGGAGACCGGGGTTGACGCTGCGAAGTCCCAAGATGGTGTTGGAGATGATCGGGAACAGCGCCACGATGGTGGCGCAGACGACGAGCGCGGCGGTCGGCTCCTTCACCCAGATGATGATCAGCGGCGCGATGGCGACGACGGGCGTGACCTGGAGGAGCACCGCGTAGGGGAAGAACGACATCTCGATCAGCTTGCTCTGCGCGAACGCGAACGCGATCAGCGTGCCGATCACGACGGCGAAGAAGAACGCCATGAACGTCACCTTGAGCGTGACGAGCAGCGAGGCGAGCAGCATCGGCCCCTGGTCCCACAGCGTCTGGGCGACCAGGATCGGCGACGGAACCAGATACTTGGGCACCTGGAACCACCAGACGGCGCCCTGCCAGACGACGAGCATGACGATGCCGACCAGCACGGGCAGGACGACGCCGAGGGTCTTGTTGTTGGGATCGAGTGCCATGGTGGGCCTCAGTCGAAATGAAAACACGTCGTAAACGGGGGCCGAACGTACAGGCTTGTCATGGCCGGGCTCGTCCCGGCCATCCACGCTCTTCCCCTCGGGTCGGGTGCAAGACGTGGATGCCCGCGGCGAGCGCGGGCATGACGGAACTGGGTGTCACGCGTCTCACGGATGCGACGCGCCGGCGCGGCTCGCCTCGGCGAGCAGGACCTGCAGGTCGCGCGCATAGGCCGCGAACTTCTGCGACACTCGCCAGGCGTCGTCGCGCGGATAGGGCTCGTCGATGACGACCTCGCGCAGCACGCGGCCGGGCCGCGCCGCCATCACGACGACGCGGGTGGAGAGGAACACCGACTCGTAGATCGAGTGGGTGACGAACACCACGGTGAGCTTCTTCTCGAACCACAGGTCGAGCAGATCCTGGTCGAGCTTGTTGCGGGTGATCTCGTCGAGCGCGCCGAACGGCTCGTCCATCAGCAGCAGGTTCGGCTCGGTGACGAGCGCGCGGGCGATCGAGACGCGCATCTGCATGCCACCAGAGAGCTGGCGCGGATAGCTCGCGTCGAATTTCTCCAGCCCCACCATGGCGAGCGCGCGATCGACGCGGCTGTTCGCCTCCGCCTTCGGCACGCCAGCGAGATCGAGCGGCAGGCGCACATTGGCGCGCACCCGCGACCACGGCATCAGGGTCGGATCCTGGAACACGAAGACGAGCTTCTTGCCCGGCTCGCCGACGTGATCGTAGTCGCGGCCCCACCACATCAGGCCGCCCGAGGTCGGCTCGATCAGGTTCGCGACCATCTTCAGGAGCGTCGACTTTCCGCAACCCGACGGGCCGAGCAGCGTGATGAACTCGCCTTGGTTCACGGTGAGGTCGATCGGCGTCAGCGCCCGCACGCCGGTGCTGAACACCTTGTCGGCGCCCAGCACCTCGATGGCGGGCGGGCCGGCGGGGGCGGGCGTTGCGTCGGTCACGTCGGCTCGCAGGGCCTGAACGGTGGTCATGAAGCGGTTTCCGGTTGCGACGGGCCCGCGGGAGCCGCGGACCCGCCCGCGCGAGGTGTCCTCGCAGATCGGCCGTGCGAGCGGTGCGGCCGCCCGCCGTCGGCTCACGGCATGATCTTGAGGTCTTTCACGAAGTTCAGCGTGTAGGCGGACTTCATGTCGACCTCGGGCTTCAGGAGCTTCTCCTTCACCATGAAGTCGTAGGTCGCCTTCCAGCGCGCGTCGGTCATGATGCCGATGCCCTGGGTCGCGGCGTCACCGCCGACCAGCACCTTGCTCTCGCGCAGCTTGCCGATCGCATAGGCGATCTGCTCGTCGCTCATCTTCGGGTTGTCCTTCTTGATGAGCGCGTTCGCGGGCGACGGATCGCCGTACAGATAGCTCTTCCAGCCCTCCATCGACGCCTTGACGAAGCGCTGCACCATGTCGGGCTTCTCGTCGGCGATCTTCTTCAGCGTGACGATCGTGGTGCCGTAGGGCGGATAGCCGTCGTTGGCGAAGAGGAAGAAGTTGACCTTGGCGCCGCTCTGCTGCGCGGCGAACGGCTCCGACGACATGTAGGCCTGCATGGCGGCGTTCGGATCCGCCAGGAAGGGCTGCAGGTTGAACGTGTAGGTGCGGGTCTGGTCGTCCGTGTAGCCGAACTTGGTCTTCATCCACGGCCACCAGTTGGAGCGGCCGGCGGTGGCGACGTAGATGGTCTTGCCCTTCAGGTCGGCGAGGCTCTTCACGTCCGGATGGGTCATCAGGCCCTGCAGGTCGGACTGGAACGAGGTCGCGACCGTGACGGCCGGGACGCCCTGCTCCAGCGCCTTGTAGACCGAGAAGTCGTAGCTCATCAGGAACTCGGTCTGGCCGGCGCCGAGGATCTGCATGCCGTTGACCTGCGGTCCGCCCATCCGGATCGTCACGTCGAGCCCGTGCTTCTTGTAGATGCCGGTGGCGACCGCCTGATAGAAGCCGCCGTGCTCGGCCTGGGCATACCAGCTCGTGAGCATGGTGACCTTGTCCTCGGCGCGCGCCGGGGCGGCGCCGAGCGCGACGGCGGCCGTGCCGGCGAGGCAGGCGAGAACGGCATACGGGCGCGCGAAAGCAAGCATGGAGACCTCATCCTCTGGCGGATGTCGGGTGGCGACACCGGGTGGCGATTAGGGCGGGCGACGGCGATCGGCAAATTGCGGGCGTTGCGGCGACGGGGTTTCCGACGTGACGACGTGACTGGATCTGGCGGCGTGTATGGACGTGCGTTTCACCCGGCTCGACGATCCGCGCATCCTTGCCATCCCGCCAGCGCCGCTCGCCGTGAAAGGCCGGGCGCGACCGACATGCGGTGTGCCGCATGCCCCGGATGACGCGGCTTGCGAGGCTCGCAAGCTGTCGAGTGCACACGATTAGGGACACTGCCCGAAGCATTGTCAATCGAGAGGCCCGTCCAGAATCTAAGCACCTGCCTGATTTTGCGGCGCAAATGTTCGGTCCGACCCGGCCGTGCCGCGCCGGTGATCGGCCCGCGCTCCCGTATCATGTTGCCATTTCACGCGGTCCGCCGTTCTGCGCGGAGCCGGCCTGCGCGGCCGTCGGCTCCGGCCTGCATCGGCATGTCGCACACGCCCGCCCTGCATGGCTCGGCGGCGCAGCGTCGTCGGCGACGAAACGTCAGGCCGCGAGCGTCTCGTGCATGAGGGCGGCGAGGTCGACCGCCGCCGGCGCGGCGTCCGGGCGGAGCCGCACCGAAAACACCGCCTCGCCGGCGTCCGGCAACCCGAGCGCCGGATCGGCGGGTCCGATGCCGCCGTCGGTGAAGCGCGCGGTCCGCAGCGTCACGGCGAGGCCGGCGGCGACCGCCGCCGCGAGGCCGGCGAGGCTCTGGCTGGTCGCGGCGATCCGGTACGGACGCCCCGCCCGGTCGAGCGCCGCCAGCGCAGCGGCCCGGAACCCGCAGGGCGGATCGAGCAGCGCCAGCGGCACGGCCTCGGGCGCCGTCGCCAGCCCGCCCGCGGCGGCGAGCCAGATCATCGGCTCGCGGATGACGCCGACCTCGTCGGCGGTGGGGTCGCCCCGCATCGCCACCATCACATCGATCGCGCCGGCCGCGAAGGCGGCGGAGAGCTCGCCGGTGCGGCCGATGCGCAGCTCCGTCTGCAGGCGCGGATGGGTGCGGGCGAAAAGGCGCAGGAGATCGGGCAGGCCGCGCGCCGCGAAGTCCTGGGTCGCCGCGATGGCGAGACGACCGCCGGCCGCCGCGCCGCGCAGGCTGAGCACGGCGTGGCGGTGCGCCTCGAGGATGCGCCGGGCGTGGCCGACCAGCTCCTCGCCGGCGAGCGTCAGGGTGCGGCCGCGGCCGGCCGGCGCCAGCAGCGCCAGGCCGACGGACTGCTCCAGCCGCTGCATCTGGGCCGTCACGGCGGACGGCGAGCGCCCGACGATGGTCGCCGCACGGGCGAGCGATCCGCCGTCGGCGACGGCCAGGAAGGTGCGCAGCAGCTCGGGATCCAAAAGATTCATTGTTCGAAGTTATCGAATCGTGAGTGCAATACAATTCCATTTTATTGGCGAAAGGAGCGCGGCATCGTCGGGACGTCAGAGCAACTCTCCAACCCGAGGAGCCAAGAGATGCCGATCATCACCCTCACGGTCAGCGGCACGCCCGATTCCGACCGCTCGAAGGCGCTCGCCGAGACCGTCACGACCCTGACGGCCGAGCGGCTGCGCAAGGATCCCGCCGTCACGGCCGTCGCCATCCACCATGTCGCCCCGGAGCACTGGTTCGCCGGCGGACGGTCGCTCGCCGACCAGGGCGTGGCGAGCTTCTGGCTCGACATCAAGGTGGTCGACGGGACCAACACCAAGACCGAGCTGGCCGACTATCTCGCGGCCGTGTTCGAGGCGATGGGGCGGCTGCTGGGGCCGCTGCACCCGGAGAGCTACATCCTGGTTCACGAGGTGCCGGCGGCGGCCTACGGGTTCGGCGGCAAGACCCAGGAGCACCGTTTCATCGCCGGGCGGCTCGACCGGGCGGCCTGACGCAGGCGCGCGCGAACGCGCGCGATCCCGTGTAGAAACCATTTACCACGCAAGGATTTACCCGGCCGGCAAGGGCGCCGCCGCGGCGCGTTCCGCAGGCGGTGCTTGACATTCGGCAAGAACTGACGAATTTCAATATTCGTCAGTCATCATTCTTCAGTGGTCCTCGCATGGTCCGGTTCGCAACCCCCGTCCCCCCGCCGTCCGGACCTGTCGGATCGCTGCTCGGCGCCCGAACGGGTGCTGTCGAGACCGCCGCCGTCGCTCCCGCCGTCCAACCGTCCCCAACGGGCGGCGTGCGGGCGGCGGCGGTGGTGCCTCTCCTCCTCGTGCTCGCCGGCGCCTTCGGGCTCGCCGGCTGTGACGCCAGCGACGGCAGCACCGGCAAGGCGCCCCAGGTGCTCGACCGTCCGGTGCTGAGCGAGACGGTCCACTACGAGGACCTCACCGAGACCCGCACCTTCGCGGCGACCATCAAGCCGCGCATCGAGAGCGATCTCGGCTTCCGGGTGAACGGCAAGGTGGCGAAGCGCCTCGTGCAGAACGGCGACCGCGTCTCCAAGGGCCAGCCGCTGCTGGTGCTCGACACCAACGATCTCGAGCTGCAGTTCCAGCAGGCCGAGGCCGAGGTGCGGGCGGCCCGCACCAACCTGATGCAGGCCGAGGCCGACGAGGGGCGCGCCACCGAGCTGCAGAAGAAGGGCTGGACGGCGGCCGCGACGCTCGAGAAGTCGCGCGCCACCGCCGAGGAGGCGCGCGGGCGTCTGACCCGCGCCCAGCGCTCGCTCGATCTCGCCAAGAACTCGCTCGACTATGCGACCCTCGAAGCCGATGCCGACGGCGTGATCACGGCGACCCCGGTCGAGCCCGGCCAGGTCGTCGCCTCCGGCCAGGCGGCGGTGCGGCTCGCGCGGCTCGCCGAGGTGGAGGCGCTCGTCGCGCTGCCCGAGACCTTCGTCGAGCGCGCCCGCCAGGCGACCGGAACCTTGACGCTGTGGTCGCTGCCCGATCGCGCCTACGAGGTGCGGCTGCGCGAGCTGTCTCCGGCCGCGGACGCGGCGACCCGCACCTATGCGGCGCGCTACACGATTCCGAAGGCCGACGAGGCGACCCGGCTCGGCATGAGCGCGACGCTGACGCTGCGCGAAGGCACCGGCACGCAGGCGGCCCGCCTGCCGCTCACCGCGCTGCTCAACCAGGGCCACGGCCCGATCGTCTGGGTGGTCGGCCGCGACGGCAAGCTCGAGCCGCGCCCGGTCGAGATCGCCCGCTACGAGGGCAAGAACGTGCTGATCGCCGCCGGCGTCAACGAAGGCGAGACCGTCGTGACGCTCGGCGCCCAGAAGCTCGATCCCGGCCTGATCGTCCGCCCGGTCGCCTCGCTGGCGTTCTGACCGGAGGCTGCGATGCGCCGCTTCAACGTCTCGGCCTTCAACGTCTCGGCCTGGGCGGTCGCCCACCCGACCCTCGTCCTGTTCCTGATCCTCATGCTCGGGGCGATCGGGGTGATGTCGTACCTGAAGCTCGGGCGCGACGAGGACCCCTCCTTCACGATCAAGATCGCCGTGGTGACGGCGGCGTGGCCGGGCGCGACCACCGAGGAGATGCAGTATCAGGTCGCCGACCGCATCGAAAAGAAGCTGCAGGAGCTGCCCTGGTTCGAGAAGGTGACGACCTACTCGAAGCCGGGCTTCACGGCCGCCCTGATGGAGTTCCGCGACACCGCGCCGCCCGGGCAGGTGCCGTATCTGTTCTATCTGGTCCGCCGCAAGATGGCGGATCTGAAATCCGACCTGCCGTCCGGCGTGATCGGCCCGAACATCAACGACGAGTACGGCGACGTCGACTCGATCCTCTACACGCTGCGCTCCGACGGCGCCGACTACGCCCAGATGAAGCGCATCGCCGAATCGATGCGCCAGCGCCTCCTGAAGGTGAAGGACGTCACCAAGGTGACGATCTACGGCACCCAGGAGGAGCGCATCTTCGTCGACTTCGACCACGTCAAGCTCGCCAATCTCGGCATCTCGGCGCAGGCGATCTTCGACAGTCTCGCCAAGCAGAACGACCTCGCGCCGGCCGGCACCGTGCAGTCGACGTCCCGCATCCCGCTGCGCGTCACCGGCGCCTTCGACGGCGTCGAGACCGTCAAGGAGACGCCGGTCGCGGCGTCGAACGGCACCGTGGTGCGGCTCGGCGACATCGCCACGGTGAGCCGCGGCTACGTCGATCCGCCCGACTATCTGGTGCGCCAGCGCGGCGCGCCGGCGCTCGCCATCGGCGTCGTCATGCAGAAGGGCGCCAACATCCTGCATCTCGGCGAGGCGGTCGACGCGGCGATGGCCGAGGTCGAGCGCGCGACGCCGGTCGGCTTCGTCTACGAGCGCATCGCCAACCAGCCGAAGATCGTCGAGGAGGCGGTCGGCGACTTCATGCGCTCCTTCGTCGAGGCCCTCGCCATCGTGCTCGCCGTCTCGTTCCTGTCGCTCGGCTGGCGCACCGGCATCGTCGTGGCGCTCTCGGTGCCGCTGGTGCTCGCCATCGTGTTCGGCGTCATGCTGACGATGGGGCTCGACCTGCACCGCGTCACGCTCGGCGCCCTGATCATCGCGCTCGGCCTGCTGGTCGACGACGCCATCATCGCGGTCGAGATGATGGTGGTTAAGATGGAGCAGGGCTGGGACCGCGCGCGCGCCGCGTCGTTCGCCTGGACCTCGACGGCGTTCCCGATGCTGACCGGCACGCTGGTCACGGCGGCCGGCTTCCTGCCGGTCGGCTTCGCCGCGTCGTCGACCGGCGAGTATGCGGGCGGCATCTTCTGGGTCGTGTCGATCGCGCTGCTCGCCTCGTGGGTCGTCGCGGTGCTGTTCACGCCGTATCTCGGCGTCAAGCTGCTGCCGACGATTCCCGTGCATCACGACGGCGACCTGAACGCCGTCTATCAGGGGCCGATCTATCGGCGGCTGCGCGCCGTGGTCGGCTGGTGCGTGCGCCGGCGCGGGCTCGTCGTCGCCGTGACGGCGATGCTGTTCGTCGCCGCGGTGCTCGGCTTCGGCAAGGTGTCGCAGCAGTTCTTCCCGCTGTCCGACCGCACCGAGCTGTTCGTCGAGATCAGGATGCCGGAGGGCACCGCGATCGCGGCGACCCTCGACGCCGCCCGCGAGGCGGAGCGCCTGATCGACGGCGATCCGGACGTCGCGACCGCCACCACCTATGTGGGCCAGGGGCCGCCCCGCTTCTGGCTCGGCATCAGCCCGGCGCTGCCCAACGAGGCCTATGCCGAGCTCGTGGTCATCGCCAAGGACGTACCGGCCCGCGAGCGGCTGAAGGCGAAGTTCGACGACGCCCTCGCCAAGGGTGCGCTCGCCGCGGCCCGCGTGCGCGTGAGCCGGCTCGACTTCGGCCCGCCGGTCGGCTTCCCGGTGCAGTTCCGGGTGATCGGCACGGATCCGAACACGGTGCGGGGCATCGCCTATCAGGTCCGCGACATCATGCGGACGAACCCGGACGCGCTCGATCCGCAGCTCGACTGGAACGAGCAGATGCCGTCGGTACGCCTGGTGCTCGATCAGGACCGCGCCCGCGCGCTCGGCCTCGATCCACAGACCGTCGCCCAGACCCTGCAGACGCTGGTCACCGGCCTGACCGTGACGACGGTGCGGGACCGCACCGAGAAGGTCGCAGTGGTGGCGCGCGCCATCGCGCCACAGCGCGGCGATCTCGGCGGCATCGGCGATCTCACGGTGATGTCGCGGAACGGCGTGCCGGTGCCGCTCTCCCAGGTCGCCCGCATCGAGCAGGGGCACGAGGAGGCGATCCTGTGGCGGCGCAGCCGCGACATGGTGATCACGGTGCGCACCGACATCCGCGACGGCGTCCAGGCGCCCGACGTGTCGACCGCGATCTGGGGCAAGCTCGCCGATCTGCGCGGCGGCCTGCCGGCCGGCTATCGGATCGAGATGGGCGGCGCCATCGAGGAGTCGTCCAAGGCCAACGCCTCGCTGTTCGCCGTCTTCCCGTTCATGCTGGTCGCCATGCTGACCATCCTGATGGTGCAGCTCCAGAGCTTCTCGCGGTTGTGGCTCGTTCTGCTCACGGCGCCGCTCGGGCTGATCGGCGCGACGCTGGGGCTTCTGGTGTCGGGCATGCCGTTCGGCTTCGTGGCGCTGCTCGGCCTGATCGCGCTCGCCGGCATGATCATCCGCAACACCGTGATTCTGGTCGACCAGATCGAGCAGGACGTCGCCGCCGGAAGCACGCGCGGCGAGGCGATCGTCGACGCCACGGTGCGGCGCGCCCGGCCCGTGGTGCTCACCGCGCTCGCCGCCGTCCTCGCCATGATCCCGCTGTCGCGCTCCGGCTTCTGGGGGCCGATGGCCGTCACCATCATGGGCGGCCTCTTGGTCGCGACCGCGCTGACGCTCCTGTTCCTGCCCGCCCTCTACGCCCTGTGGTTCCGTCGCTCGCTGGACGAGCGCGGGCCGGGACTGCCGGACGAGGCGGAGGCGGAATCCGGGGCCGACGCGGCGCCGATGATGTCGGATACACCGCGTCTCGCCCCCGCGGTGCCGGGCGGACATCCGCAAGAACCATGAGACATCTGCGCAAGGTTTTCGATAAGCTGTGTCCCGAGGCAGGCGGCGAACCGCCGCGCGAGGGAGGCGTGAAGGTGAGCGACGCGACGCGGGCCGAAGCGCGGGAGGCCGACACCCGCACCCGCATCATCACCACGGCGGACCGGCTGTACCGGCAGATCGGTTATCAGAAGACCACGGTGGCCGACATCGCGCGCGAGCTCGGCATGTCGCCGGCCAATGTCTACCGGTTCTTCCGCTCGAAGGACGAGATCAACGAGGCGGTGAGCCACCAGCTCCTCGGCGAGGTGCTGGCCGCCGTGAGCGAGATCGCGGCGCGCGACCTGCCGGCGACGGAACGGCTGCGCGATTTTTTCGTGACACTCGAGCGGATGAACACCGAGCGCTTCACGGTCGAGAAGAAGCTGCACGATCTCGTCGCCGTGGCGCTGACCGAGAACTGGCAGATCGTGCTGGACTATGTCGAGCGCATGGACGCCGTGATCGCCCAAATCATCGCCGACGGCATGGCGCGGGGCGAGTTCCGGCCCGGTGATCCCAAGCAGGTGGCGCGCTGCCTGCACACCGCGATGATCCGCTACTCGCATCCGCGCCTGATGGTGGAATGCGCGGAGTTCGAAGACCCGAAGGTCCCCCAGATGATCGAGTTCCTGGTCGGTGCGTTGCGGTAGCGGCGGCCGGTCACCCGCGCGACTTCCTGATCACGTCGGCGAGCGCGTCGCGATCGGCCAGGATCGCGAACGTCTCCTTCGCGGTCAGCAGCGCGGCGGCCTCGGTGATCGTGTCGGCCTCGGCGGCGCGGGCGCGGGCGACGACCAGCGCGACGTCGACGTCGCCCTTCCGGCGGGCCGGCTTCTCGTCGAGCATCGCGAGATGGGCGTCGCGTAACCCCGCGTCCTCGGCGAGACGCACCAGCGCCGGCGTCTCCGGCCCGGCCGGGGCGGCGGCGAGCGCCTGGGCGCGGAGCAGCACGGCGGGGGGCTCGCGCTCCTCCGGGATCAGCAGCAGGCCGGCGCGACGCAGGGCGTGGCCGACCCGCTCGCTCGACGTGACCGCGACGGTCGGGATGGCCAGCACGAGGCCGGCGACCACGGGCGTCATCCACAGGAGCAGCGGCGCCGACACCGCATAGGCGCCGCCGCCGAGTAGCAGGCCGAGCATCACGTGCGAGCCGTAGAGCCGGCTCAGCAGCCGGAGGTCGGTGCGGCCGGCGTCGCGCTGCTGGGCCTGCCAACCGGCGTCGCGCCCGAGGAGGATCTCGGCCACGGCGCGCGACTGCAGGAGCATCATGATCGGCGCGATCAGGCTGGTGACGAGCGTCTCCAGGATCAGGCTGGCGAGCGATCTGATCACGCCGCCGATGCCGCGGCGCTCGGACGCTTGCGTCATCGCGGCGATCCAGCCGAGAAGCTTCGGCACGACGAGAATCCCCATGGTGCCCGCAAAAACCCAGGCGGCGCGGACCGGGTCCTGGGCCGGCCATTGCGGGAACAGCGAGAAGCCGGAGGGGAAGTATTCCGGCTTCACGAACTGCGCCTGCAGGGAGATCAGCAGCCCGACCAGGAGGAACACCAGCCACAAGGGCGACGTGACATAGGAGCCGATGCCGGTGAGGAGGTGCAGGCGCGACACCCAGTGCAGGCCGCGCGCCGGCAGCACGCCGAGATGCTGCAGGTTGCCCTGGCACCAGCGGCGGTCACGGACCGCATACTCGGTGAGCGAGGGCGGGCATTCCTCGAAGCTGCCGCCGAGCGAGGGCGCCATGTGGACACCCCAGCCGGCGCGCCGCATCAGCGCCGCCTCGACGAAATCGTGGCTGAGGATGTGGCCGCCGAACGGCTTTCGCCCGGGCAGCAGCGGCATGCCGGCTTGGCCGGCGAAAGCTTCGACCCGGATGATGGCGTTGTGGCCCCAGTAGTTGCTCTCCGCGCCGTGCCACCAGGCGATGCCGCGGGCGATCAGCGGGCCGTAGACGCGGCCGGCGAACTGCTGGATGCGGGCGAACAGGGTCGTCCCGGCGAGCACGACCGGAAAGGTCTGGATCAGGCCGGCGCCCGGATGGCTCTCCATCGCACCGGCGAGCCGCACCACGGTGTCGCCGGTCATCAGGCTGTCGGCGTCGAGCACCAGCATGTGCGCATAGGCGCCGCCGAAGCGCGTCGTCCACTCGGCGATGTTGCCGGCTTTTCGCGCGACGTTCTCACGACGATGGCGATAGTAGATCCTTGTCGAGTCTGTGCGTTCGAGCAGCGCCAGATAGGCGGCCTCCTCACGGATCCACACCTCGGGATCGGTCGTGTCGCTGAGCACGAAAAAATCGAAATGGTCGCTCTGGCCGGTCGCGGCGATCGATTCGACGATCGCCTGCAGGCGGGACATCACCCGGTGCGGATCCTCGTTGTAGGTCGGCAGCAGCACGGCGGTGCGGGTCGAGAGCTCCGGCAGCGGCGCCGTGGTGTCGATGCCGAGGGTGCGGTCGGGGCCGCCGAGGATCGCGACGAAGCCGATCACGCTCGACACCAGCGAGAAGGCGATCCAGGCGAACAGCGACACGAACAGGCCGAGCACGGCCGCCTCGGGCGCGGTCAGGCCCTGCACCTGCAGCACCTGATACATCTCCCAGGCGCCACCGGCGGTCAGCGCGGCCGTCGCGCCGAACACCAGGAGCCGACGCAGCCCGGTGCGGGGGCGGCTTTCGGGCGCGGGCGCCGTCGTGCCGGTCGGCCGCCACAGCGACTGCTCCGGCATCGCGAGCGGCCGCTCCGGCGGGAGGCCGGACGCGGGCGTCGCGTGCCGGAGGGCGATGGCCTCGTGCATGATCAGGCCGTCCAGCGATAGAGCCACGTCTCGGTCAGCGGCTCGTCGCCGCGCAGCAGCAGGGCGCGCAGCTCGATCGCCGTCTCGCGCTCGGGCGCGAGCTCGAAGGCGAGCCGCCAGCCGCCGTCGATCGGGTTCGGCCGCGCCACGGCGTTGCGCACCTTGCCCTTGTCGGCCTCGACGACGGCCCGCACCGCCGCCGGATCGAGGCCTTTCAGCTTGTCGCCCGTGATGTCGAGCACGAACAGGCGCGTGCTCTCGGGGCCGGCGCCCGCGCGGGTGCGGGCGAACACGGCGAGCGGCGGCGCGCCCGGCTTGTTCGCGCCCCAGTGCAGCCGGTACGTGAACCAGTACTCGCCCTTGGCGGCGAGCGGGTCCTTCGGCCGCCAGAACGCGACGATGTTGTCGTGAATCTCTTCCTTGGTCGGGATCTCGACGAGCTGGATGGCGCCCGCGCCCCAGTCGCCGATCGGCTCGACCCATAGGCTCGGCCGCGTCTCGAAGCGCGACTCCAGATCCTCGTAGGCGTGGAAGTCGCGGGCCCGCTGCAGCAGCCCGAAGCCGCGCGGATTGGTGTCCTGGAAGGTCGAGACCTGCAGATCGGCCGGGTTGTGCAGCGGCCGCCAGATCTCCTCGCCGCGGCCGTTGCGGACCGCGAGCCCATCGGAATCGTGCACGGAGGGACGGAAGTCGTCGACGCCGACGCGGTCGTTCGGGCCGAAGAAGAACATGCTGGTGCCGGTGCCGATGCCGGGCAGCGCGATCTCGGCGCGCGGATAGAGCGTCATCTCGACGTCGAACACGGTCGTCTCGCCGGGCCTGATGGTGAACCGGTAGGCGGCCGCCGCGCTCTTCGAGTCGAGCAGCGCGTGGACCACCATCGAGCCGGTCTGGGCCGGTGGCTTCTCCAGCCAGAAGGCCCGAAAGGACGGGAACTCCTCGCCTTTCGGATCGGCCGTGGCGATCGACAGGCCGCGTGCCGACAGCCCGTAGGTCTGGCCCTTGGCGACGGCGCGGAAGTAGCTGGCGCCGAGGAAGACGGCGACCTCGTCGTAATAGTCGGGCCGGTTGATCGGCGCGTGCAGGCGGAAGCCGGCGAAGCCGATCTGCGCGTCGGCGGGCGGCGGCGGGACGGCGCCGAAGTCGAACAGGTCGGGCGTGTAGGCGATCGGCCGCGCCTTGCCGTCCACCACCTCGGAGAGCGCGACGCGCTCGGTGAACAGGAAGCCGCGATGGAAGAACTGCGCCTCGAAGGGCAGGCCCTCGCCGCGCCACAGCGCGCGGTCCGGCTTGAACCGGATGGTGCGGTACTTGTCATAGTCGAGATCGGTCAGGCTCGGCGGCAGGCCGGTATCGGGCGCCTGGAACGGCTTCTCGGCGAGCGCCCGCGCGGCCCGGCGCACGACATTGGCGTCGAACGGCGTCTCGGGAGCTTTCGGCTGGCCCTTGTCCTGGGCGCGTGAATTCTGTGCGAGCAGCGGCGATGTGGCGCCGGCCAGCACGAACGGCAGCGCCACCGACCCGGCCAGGAGGTCGCGGCGACTCGTCTGATGCGTGGTGATGGTGGCCACCCTCGGTGAAGCTTCGAACCTTCCGGACCAATCTCCGGCCGGCATCCAGGTTCCATCGCACCGGCCGCGGGCGGACGCATGACCGGACCATGGTGCCGCCGCGCTCTTTGCGTGACGCCGTCGCCGCAGAGATGAGCAGACGTTCAGGACCGCCGGCGCGGCGGCTTTCGCATACAGCATTCACCCAGTTCGTTCGGGGGTCATTCCGGGGCGGCGCGCCAGCGCCGAACCCGGAATCCAGCCGAGGACGCGGAGTTTGCCGCTGGATTCCGGGTTCGCGGCTTCGCCGCGCCCCGGAATGACGGAAACTGATCAGACGGGCTCGATCTCACGTCCGGATCCTCACGTCCGCATGGCGTCGATGGCGCGGACGAGCTGCTCGACGAACACGGCGGCCGGGATCGGCAGGTTGCGGTTGCGCAGCTGGCCGACGACCAGCGCCGCGGTCGGCACGTCGCGCGGATCGAGCGGGCGGGCGACGACGCCGGGCGTCGCGCCGGGATCGGCGCCGTCGGTGTCGAGGTCGGCGCCGATCTCCACCTGGAAGGAGAGCACGCGGTCGCGCCGCACCAGGCCGCGCAGCATCTCGAACGAGTTCGACTCGGCGACGACGCGGAGAGCGACGCCGGTGCGGGCGCAGGCGGTGTCGAGGAGCTGGCGGCCGCCGAGCGAACGGTCGGCGAGCGCACACGGGTGGCCGGCGCAGTCGCGCAGCCGCAGCGTCGTCTGCGTGGCGAGCGGATGATCGGCCGGCATCAGCACGACCAGGCGTTGCTCCACCGTCATCAGCGGCCGGAAGCTCGCATGGAACGACGGGCGATAGACCGCGACGAGATCGACCTCGTAGGCCTCGAGCAGCGCCATCGCCTGGTCGTGGTCGGCGACCCGCACGTCGAACGTCACATAGGGGTGGCGGGTCCGGTAGGTCGCGATCTCGCGCGGCAGGAAGTCGTAGGCGAGCGCCTGGCTGCAGGCGATGCTGACGGCGCCGCGCTTGAGGCCGCGCAGATCCTCGATCTGCGACTTCATCCGCTCGACGTCGGCGGCCTGCTCGCGCACGTAGCGCACGAACACCTCGCCGGCCGCGGTGAGCCGCACGCCGCGCGGCTTGCGCTCGAACAGCGCGGCGCCGAGCTCCTCCTCCAGATCCATGATCCGCCGGTTGACTGCCGAGGCCGTGACGGCGAGCCGCTCGGCCGCCTTCCGGATCGACCCGGCGCGGGCGACCTCGTCGACGTAACGCAGCAGGCGGAGATGGCGCATGGGGTTCTTTCTTCGCGTGCGACGTGCTGCCGCCTGTCGCTTCGGAGCGCGGGCGAGCCCCTGGCCCCGAGCCCGTCATGCCCGGCCTCGTGCCGGGCATCCACGTCTTCGACACCGCGACGGCTGCTGCGTGGATGGCCGGGACGAGCCCGGCCATGAGGACGCCGGGGCAGGTGACGAACCGGAGTGAAGCCTTTTCGGCAACGATAGAGCAAAAAATCAGCGGCAGAAGTCAACGCCTGCTTTGGCTAGCGTGATCACGCCGGACCTCGTCCGGGCCGCCTCCGGTCCTGTCGCGGGCCCGGATGTCTCCTCCAAGTCGTTCCGAAGCCTCACGAAACAGCTTCTCCCGAACCTCCGAGAGTGCCCCGCCGATGCCGTCCCCCGCCTCCGGTCCGACCTCCGGCGCTCCCCACACCTCCCTGGTGCGTCCGCGCCGGCCGGAGCGCATCGTCCGCTTTCCGGCCTCGGCCGGTGGCACCGTGGCGATCGACCTCGGCCGCACCGCGCTCGTCGTCGTCGACATGCAGAACGACTTCCTGCACCCCGACGGCTGGTTCCCGCGGGCCGGCATCGACACGGCGCCGGCGCTCTCGATCGTGCCCGGCATGGTGGCGCTCGCGGCGGCGCTGCGCCGCGCCGGCGCGCCGGTGATCTTCGTCAACTGGGGCGTGCGGGCCGACGTCGCCAATCTCTCGGCTTCGCTGCTCGACAAGGGCCGGCGCGGCGGCACCCGCCCTGGCTATGCCGAGCCGGCGCCGAGCGGCCAGGGCCGAATTCTCGTCCAGGGCGACTGGGGCGCGGCGACCATCGACGCGCTGCCGGTCGAGGCCGGCGACCTCGTGGTCCACAAGCACCGCTACTCGGGCTTCCACGACAACGAGCTCGACTCGATTCTGCGCGGGCGCGACGTGACGACGTTGCTCATCGCCGGCATCAACACCGACCGCTGCGTGTTCGCGACGCTCACCGACGCGAGCTTCCGCGGCTACGACTGCGTGCTGCTCGCCGACCTGTGCGCCACCGTGGCGCGGCCGGGCGTCAGCGACACGATCCTCGAGCTCGTCGACCTGCTCTACGGCACGGTCGCGACCGGCGCCGCGCTGGTCGCGGCGCTCGATGGCACGCCGTCTGCTTCGCCGTCCCCCGCCCCCTCCGCTCCCCCCACCCGACAGGAGACTTCTCGATGAGGCTCGCCTCCCTGCGCACCGCCCTGATGGCGGCCGCCGCGCTCGCCGCCGCGGCGCTGCCCTCCGCCGCCTCGGCGGAGACCAAGCTGAAGATGGTGCTGAACTGGAAGTACCAAGGGCCGCAGGGCTTCTTCTTCGTCGCCCAGGACAAGGGATACTTCAAGGCCGAGGGCCTCGACGTGACCATCGACCAGGGCGACGGCTCGGCCGCCGCCGTGCCGAAGGTGGCGAGCGGCGCCTACGACATCGGCTTCGGCGACCTCAATGCGTTGATCGAGTTCGCCGCCAAGAAGCCCGAGGAGGCGCCGGTCGCCGTCTACGTAATGTTCAACCGGCCGCCCTTCACGGTCGCCGTGAAGGCCGACTCACCGATCAAGACCCCGAAGGACTTCGAGGGCAAGACGCTCGGCGGCGCCGCCAACGACGGCGCGCTCAAGCTGTTCCCGGCGCTGTGCAAGTCGGCCAAGATCGACTGCACGAAGGTGAACATCACCAACATGGCGCCGAACCTGCGCGAGCAGATGCTGATGCGCGGCCAGGTCGACGGCGTGTTCGGCTACGTCAACACGATCAGGTTCAGCGCCAAGCTGATCGGCGTGAAGGACGACCAGATCCGCTTCATCAACTACGGCGACTACGGCATGGACCTCTACTCCAACGCCATCATCGTCTCGAAGAAGCTGGTGAAGGAGAACCCGGAGGCCGTGAAGGGCTTCCTGCGCGCCCTCAACAAGGGGGTGGTCGAGTCGCTGAAGGATCCGAAGGCATCGGTCGCGAGCGTCGCCAAGCGCGAGCCGCTGATCAAGACCGACGTGGAGCTGGAGCGCTTCGACGCCACCGTGAAGGACGAGATGAACCATCCGGAGATCGCCAAGATCGGTCTCGGCAGCATCGACCCGACGCGGCTGAAGACCGCGATCGACATCCTGGTCGACGCCAACGGCCTGCCGCGCACGCCGGCGACGAGCGAGATCTTCGACCCGTCGTTCCTTCCGCCGGCGTCCGATCTGCCGAAGAAGCTGTTCTGAGGCCCTTCGAGGCTGGTCATTCCGGGGCGTCGCGAAGCGACGAACCCGGAATCCAGCCGCGACACTCTGATTGCCGCTGGATTCCGGGTCCGGCGCGATGCGCCGGCCCGGAATGACGGCGGTGGCAATTCCAACCAAACAAGAAGAACCCTGATGAATCTCGATCTCGCCGGCCGTGTCGTCCTGGTCACCGGACCCGCCAAGGGGATGGGCGCCGCCATCTCGCTCGCCTTCGCGGACGAAAACTGCCGGCTCGCGCTGGTCGGCCGTGACACCGCCGCGATCGCGCCGGTCGCCACCGAGGCGAAGGCGCGCGGCGCCGACGCGATCGTGATCGCCTGCGACATCACCGACGCGGCGCAGTGCAATGCGGCCGTGGCGAAAGCGACCGAGACCTTCGGCCAAGTCGACATCCTGGTGAACGTCGCCGGCGGCTCCGGCCCGATCGGCAAGACCGGTGCGCAGACGACGCCCGAAGAATTCGACGAGATCGTGAAGCTCAACATGGGCGGCTGCTTCAACACCATCCGGGCCGTGCTGCCCGGCATGATGGCGCGCCGCTTCGGCAAGATCGTCAATGTCGGCGGCACCTTCGGGCTTCGGGGGAGGGCTGGCCGGCTCGCCTACTCGGCCTCCAAATGGGGCCTGCGCGGCATCACCAAGAGCTTCGCGCTGGAGGCCGGTCCTCACAACATCAACGTCAACTGCGTCGCCCCCGGCATGGTCGAAGGCCCGCGCTTCCGCGACAAGGTGTGCGCCAACATGGCAAAAAAACTCGGCATCTCGGTCGAGGAGGCGGCGAAGCGCCATGCGGAGGATTATGCGCTGAAGCGCGTCTCGACCGACCAGGACGTCGCCAATGCCTGCCTGTTCCTGGCGAGCGACGTGTCCCGCCAGATCACCGGTGTCGACCTGCCGGTCGACGGCGGCTGGGCGATGCTGTGAGCGCGCACATGAGTCACGGTAGCAGTATGCCCACCCTTCCCCTCATGGTGAGGAGCGCTCCGCAGGAGCGCGTCTCGAACCATGTGGCCACCCGAGCGGGGGCCGCGTCCTTCGAGACGGCCGCTGCGCGGCCTCCTCAGGACGAGGTGAAACACATTCGTCGGCGCGGCGCCTGAAGGAGACCATCATGACAGCCGATCTCGTCATCCACGGCGGCACCGTGGTCACCGACACGACGACGTTTCCGGCGAGCGTCGCCATCAAGGACGGCCGCGTCCTCTCGATCGGCGCCCGCGAGGCGATGCCGGATGCGGCCGAGACGCTCGACGCCACCGGCCTGCACATCCTGCCCGGCGCCATCGACGTGCACGTGCATTTCCGCGAGCCCGGCTACACCCACAAGGAGGACTTCGGCACCGGCACGGCGGCGGCCGCGTTCGGCGGCGTGACGACCGTATTCGACATGCCGAACGTGATCCCTCCGACCGGCACGGGCGAGGCGTTGGCGGCGAAGCAAAAGCTCGCCAGCGAGAAGGCCTATGTCGATTACGGCCTCTATGGCCTGCTCGGCGAGGACACGATCGCGCATGTGCCGGACCTCGTCGCCGGCGGCGTGATCGGCTTCAAGCTCTACATGGGCAACACCTTCGGCAACATCCCCTCGCCCACGACGGGCGGCATGCTGGAGGCGTTCGAGGTGGTCGCGCCGACGGGCAAGCGCGTGTCGCTGCACGCCGAGACGGCGTCGATCATGGCGCGACGTGAGTCACGTCTGCGCGCGGCGGGGCGCAAGGATCCGCTGGCGCATCTCGCGGCGCGGCCCGCCGTCGTCGCGGTCGAGGCGGTCTCTCGTGCGGCGGTGCTGTCCGAATGGACGGGCTGTCGCATCCATGTCCTGCATATCTCCTCCGCGGAGGAGCTGCGCCCGCTCGCCGATGCGAAGGCGCGCGGCGTCGACGTGACGGGCGAGACCTGCCCGCAATATCTGCTGCTCGGCGCCGAGGACTACGGCCGCATCGGCCCGGTGATCCGAGTCAACCCGCCGGTGCGCGAGGCCCGCAACCAGGCGCCGCTGTGGGCGGCGCTGAAGAGCGGCGTGGTCGACATGATCGCCACCGACCACGCCCCGCACATCCCCGACGAGAAGGTGCGCGACGACATCTTCACGGTCGACTGCGGCTTCCCCGGCGTCGAGACCCAGATGCCGCTGATGCTGACCGAGGTCGCCGCCGGCCGCATGTCGATCAGCGACTATGTGCGGTGGAGCGCCGTCAACCCTGCGAAGGTGTGGGGCCTCTATCCTCACAAGGGCATCCTGCAGCCGGGCGCGCATGCCGACATCGCGATCGTCGATCTGAAGCGCGCCTGGACGATCGACGATCAGAAGCTCCAATCGCGCGCAAAAATCACGCCGTGGCACGGGCGCGCCGTCACGGGCCTGCCGATCCACACGCTGGTGCGCGGCCGCTTCGTGATGAAGGACCGCACGCTGGTCGAGAGCGCCCGCGGCACCGGCCGCTCCGTCCACACGGTTCAGGACATGCCGGCGCCATGCGTCGCCAACCCCGACGCCGCCATGACCGAGATCGTGAAGGTCCCGGCCTCTTCGCGCGGCCCCGCCGCCACCGGAGCTGCCGCATGAGCGCCACCGTCGTTCCGCTCGGCCCGCAGCCGATCTCGCCGGCGTCGCCTGCGTCCGGCCCCGCCGTCGCGCCGATCCATCTCGACTCCTACGTGGAGCTCGAGCGCACCACCGTCACGTATGGTCGCGCGCCGAATGTCGTGCATGCGCTGGCGGAGACGAATCTGAGGATCGCCAAGGGCGACTTCGTCGCGCTGGTCGGCCCGAGCGGCTGCGGCAAGTCGACCATCCTGAAGCTGGTCGGCGGGATTCTGCGCGCGTCGTCCGGCTACGTGTATGTCGCGGGCCGCGAGGTCGAGGCCGAGCCGGTGCGCATCGGCATGGCGTTCCAGAACCCGACCATGCTGCCGTGGCTGACGATCCGCGACAATGTGATGATGCCGCTGAAGATCGTCCCGCCGTTCCGGGCCGAGTACCGCAGGAAGCGCAAGGGCGAGTTCCGTGATCGCGTCGAGGCGCTGCTCGCCCAGGTCGGCCTCAAGGGCTTCGGCGACAAGCATCCCTGGCAGCTCTCCGGCGGCATGCTGCAGCGCGCCTCGCTGTGCCGGGCGCTGGTGCACGATCCGCAGCTCCTGCTGCTCGACGAGCCGTTCGGCGCGCTCGACCAGTTCACCCGCGAGGAGCTGTGGGCGATCATGCAGCAGCTCTGGATCACCCGGCGGCCGACCGTGCTCTTGGTGACGCATGATCTGCGCGAGGCCGGCTATCTCGCCAACCGCATCTGCGTGATGAGCGCGCGCCCCGGTCGCATCATCGACGACAAGGTGTTCGAGGCGCCGCGCCCGCGCACCCTCGCGATGACATACGAGCCCGACTTCGTCGCCATGACCCAGCGCCTGCGGGAGCTGATCGTCGAGGCACGCACCGACGAGCCGACGGAGACGGCGCCATGATCCAATCCGCGACCTTCGTCATGGCCGCCTTCCGCGTCTCCCCTCTGGGAAACTTCGGTGCTTCTTGCGTTCCCTCCCCCCTTGTGGGGGAGGGACAGGGAGGGGGGTACGCCACGTACACCGAGTTTGCCGCTCACCCCCCTCCCCACCCCTCCCCCACAAGGGGGGAGGGAGCAGGTCGCGGCGTGCCGCACAGTTCCGAACCCCAATCGGTCGTGACTGAGGGACGTCCCAAAAGTCGAGCCCGCGTCTCAGTTGGCGCAGGAGGTTGCTGACATGAACTCCAACCTCCAACGCAAAATCGCCTCCGTCGTTCTGATCGTCGGGCTGTTCGTGGTGTGGGAGGTGCTGTGCCTCGCCTTCGGGGTGAGCGACACGGTGCTGCCACGGCCGAGCCAGATCTTCGCGACGCTGTGGCAGCGTTTCCCGGCGCTGTGGCCGCACACGCTGCAGACGCTGTACACCACGATGCTCGGCTTCGTGCTGGGCGTCGGCATCGGCATCGTCATCGGCGTGCTGATCGGCTGGTCGAAGCTCGCCTACGACGTCGCCTATCCGCTGCTCGTCGGCTTCTCGTCGATCCCGAAGGTCGCCGTGGTGCCGATCTTCGTCCTCTATTTCGGCGCCGGCACCGTTCCGGCCGTGCTGACCGCGCTGATCATGAGCATCTTCCCCGTGGTCGTGAACGTCGCGACCGGGCTCGCGACCACCGAGCCGGAGCTCGAGGATGTGATGAAGACGCTGCGGGCGACCAAGTTCGACATTCTCTGGAACGTCGGGCTGCCGCGCGCGATGCCGTACTTCTTCGCCTCGCTGAAGGTCGCTGTGACGCTCGCCTTCGTCGGCTCGGTGATCTCCGAGACGGTGGCGTCGAACCGCGGCATCGGCAACATGATGATGATCGCCTCGTCGTCCTTCGACGTGCCGCTCGTCTTCGCCGGCCTGTTCATCCTGGCCGCGCTGGGCGTCATTCTGTATGGCATCTTCTCGCTGATCGAGGGCCGCATCACCGGCTGGGCGCACCGCAAGACCGAGTTCGCGATGGGGTGAGGCGCGATAGCGTCACGCAGGAGCTTTCGTCATGACCACCCTCGACGCTGCCGTTGTGATCCCCGGGCCGGACGGAGCGACGCTGTCCGATCGGGCGATCACGCTCGGCAACGGTCGCGTCGCGGCAATGGAGCCGTCCGCGGCGGCGGCCCGCAGCGGTCGCCTGGTGATGCCGGCCCTGGTCAACGCGCATGATCACGCCCGCGTCGTGCGCTCCAGCCAGATCGGCAACTTCGACGTCGCGCTGGAGGCGTGGCTGCCGCATCTCGCCGCCATCCCGGCGGTCGATCCGTGGCTCACGGCGGCGGTGGCGTTCGGGCGCAGCGCGCGCGCCGGCATCGCGGTCGAGATGGCGCACTATACACGCGTCCAGGGCCTGACGGCGTATCTCGACGAGGCGCGCGCCGTGGCGAAGGCGGCCCGCGACGTCGGGATCCGGATCGCGTTCGCGGTGCAATGCCGTGACCGGAATCCGCTGGTCTACGGGCCGCACGGCGATCTGCTGCGCCGGCTGTCCCCGGCCGCCTGCGCGTGCGTCACCGAAAAGCTGACACGCGCGCCGCTGCCGGCGGCCGAGCAGATCGCGCTGGTGGAGGCGACGGCCGAGGCGATCGCGGGCGACGGCGTCACGGTTCAGTACGGCCCGGCGGGCCCGCAATGGTGCAGCGACGATCTGCTCGCCCGCGTCGCCGAGAGCGCCGCGGCGCACGGCCGGCGCGTGCACATGCATCTGCTGGAGAGCCACTACCAGCGTGCCTGGGCCGACGCGACCTATCCGCAGGGTTTGCTGAACCATCTCGATGGACTCGGTCTCGTCAACGAACGGGTCTCGTTCGCGCACGGCACCTGGCTGCGGCCCGACGAGATGGAGCTGATCGCGGCGCGCGGCGCCACCATCGTGGTCAACACCTCGTCCAATCTGGTGTTGCGCTCCGGCGTCGCGCCGGTCGCCGAGATGTTGAGGCGCGGCTGCCGGGTCGCCATGGGGCTCGACGGTGTCGCGCTCGACGAGCAGGAGGATCCGCTCGCCGAGATGCAGCTCGCCTATCTGCTGCACAAGGGCGAGGGCTTCGCCACCGCGATGTCGCGCGACGATCTTTTGGGGTTCGCGCTGCGGGCCGGCCGTTTCGCCGTGTTGGGCGAGGACGCCGGTGGCACGGTCTCGCCCGGCGCGCAGGCCGACCTCCTGGTGCTCGACTGGGACGCGCTGACGGCCGACCGGCTCGACGACACGGTGCCGCCGCTGGAGACGGTTTTGGCGCGCGCACGGCGACGCCACATCAAGGACCTTTACGTCGGCGGGCGACAGGTGGTCCGCGACGGAACCGTCACCGGTGTCGACCTGCCGGCTCTGGAAGCCGAGCTGCTCGCGACCCTGAAGGCCCGCTTCGGCACGACGTCGGAGATCCGTGCGGTGCTGCCCGCGCTGCGCGCCGCGCTCGCCGGCCATTATGCCGCCGAGACGTTCATCTGTTCCTGATCCGTCCATCTGATCATTTCGAGAGTTGGTCATGACCCGCCGCGCCTCTGTCCACCGCATCGCCGCCGCCGCCCCGGACGACGTGTCCGGCATCGAGGCGGCGATCGCCGACGGCCGCATCGACCCGGCCGGCATCGTCGCCATCTTCGGCAAGACCGAGGGCAACGGCTGCGTCAACGATTTTGCCCGCGGCTTTGCGACCCAGTCCCTCGGGTTGATGCTGCAACGGCACATGTCGGCCGCGGAGGCGCACGCCGTTTGTCTCGTCATGTCCGGCGGCACCGAGGGCGGGATGTCGCCGCACTGGACCGTGTTCGAGCGGCGCGAGACCACCGAAGCTCCGAACGGGGTCGCGCTCGCCATCGGCCGCACCCGCACGCCGGTGTTGCCCTTCGGCGATCTCGGCCGCGTCGCCGAGGTCGACATGGTGGCGGAGGGCGTGCGCGCCGCGATGGCGGACGCCGGCATCACGGATCCGGCCGACGTGCATTTCGTCCAGATCAAGTGCCCGCTGCTCACGCTCCAGCGCATCGGCGAGGCCGAGGCGAAAGGCGAGACGGTCGCGACCCGCGACACGCTGAAGTCGATGGGGCTTTCGCGCGCCGCCAGTGCGCTGGGGGTCGCCGTCGCGCTCGGCGAGATCGCACGTGATCAGATCACGGACGACAAGATCGCGACCGACTGGTCGCTGTGGTCGGGCCGCGCCTCGTGCTCGTCCGGCATCGAGCTGCTCGACCACGAGATCGTCGTGCTCGGCTCGTCGCCGGCCTGGGCCGGGCCGCTGGTGATCGATCACGCCGTGATGGCCGACGGCATCGACGTCGAGCCGGTGCGCGCCGCGCTGCGCCGCCTCGGCTTCGCGGCCGACGGCCAGCTCTCGCCCGCCGAGCGCGGCCGCCTCGTCGCGCTGCTCTCCAAGGCCGAGGCGAGCCACGACGGAAAAATCCGCGGCCACCGTCACACCATGCTGGACGACTCCGACATCTCCGCCACCCGCCACGCGCGCGCCTTCGTGAGCGGCGCGCTCGCCGGTCTCGTCGGCCACGCCGAGATCTACGTCTCGGGCGGCGCCGAGCACCAGGGCCCCGACGGCGGCGGCCCGGTCGCCGTCATCGCGACGCGGGCGGGGTGAGCGACGGTCCGGCGCCGTCCGGCCGCGGCCCGCGCCGCAGCGCGTCGTCGGCCCGCCATCCTGGCCGCCCAAACTTCGCCGCGCGCGCTTGCGACAGGGACGCGGCGAGGAATTTGGAGACTCCCATGACGACATCGATACGGGCCGCCGGCGCGGCCGTCCTGGTCGCCGCTCTGCTCGCCGCCACGCCGCTCACGGCCCAGACGGCGCCGGCCGAGCTGCCCGGCAAGGTCGACGTGTCGCGCGTCGCCGGCGGCACCTACAAGGTCGACCCGGACCACACCCAGGTGGCCTTCACGGTCAATCATTTCGGCTTCACGGACTATTTCGGCCTGCTCGGCGGCAGCACCGGCACGCTGACGCTCGACCCGAAGCGGCCCGGCGCGGCGCAGGTGACCATCGAGATCCCGCTCGCCGCCGCCGTCACCACCAGCAAGGAGCTCGACGCGCATCTGCAGGCGGCGGACTTCTTCGAGACGGCGAAATTCCCCAAGGCGAGCTTCCGCTCCACCCGCGTCGAGGTCGACGGCGAGCGCGCCCGCATCGTCGGCGACCTCACGCTGCGCGGCGTCACCCGCCCGGTCGTGCTCGATGCCCGCTTCACCGGCGCCGGCGTCAACCCGATGAACAAGGCCGCCACCATTGGCTTCGAGGCGACCACCTCGGTCAAGCGCAGCGAGTTCGGCATGAAGTTCGCGCTGCCCGTGGTGAGCGACCAGGTCGATCTGCGCATCGTCGCCGCGTTCGAGAAGGCGGAGTGACGCGGCGCCGCTCCGCCGAGAGCTACCCCCTCCCGACCGGCTCCTCGCCGGCGATGAAGCGGCGCAGCTTGGCGATCTCGGCTGCGAGGAAGTCGAGGAACACCCGGACCCGGGCGGCGTGGCGGAGATCCGGGTGGGTCAAGAGCCAGAGATCCGCCGCCAGCGCCGGGTCGGGCGGCGCGAGGCGCACCAGCGCCGGGCGCGCGTCGCCGATCAGGCAGGGCAGGTGGCCGATGCCGAGCCCGCTCTCCACCGCCTCGGCGAGCCCCAGCACCGAGTTGACCCGATAGGCGACGCGCTCCGGCGCGACGTTCGCCCGTACGTATTTCACTGCCTGCAGTGCAGCGAGGTGCTCGCCGAGCGCGATCCAGTCGCGCCCGTGGAGCGCCTCGGCGTCGGCGGGCGCACCGTCCGGAAAGTCGACGGCGCGGCCGTAGAGCGCCCAGGCGATGGTCGCGGCGCGACGGCCGACCAGCGTCTCGGGCGGCTGGTCGGTCGCCCGGATCGCCACGTCGGCGTCGCGCTTGGAGAGGTTGAGGGCCTGGTTGGTCAGCACGATGTCGAGCCGCACGTCCGGGCAGGCGAGCCGGAACTTGGCGAACAGCGGCGTCAGCAGGTGGACGAGCAGCGAGTCGTTGGTCGTCACCCGCAGCTCGCCCGAGGGCGACACCGCCTGGCCGGCGAGCCGACGGGTCACGGCGGCGACGTCCTCGTCCATCCGCCGGGCGAGCCCGATCATCTCCTCGCCGGCCGCCGTCGCGGCGTAGCCGGCGCGATGCCGCTCGAACAGCGGCGTTCCGAGCGACGCCTCGATCTGGCCCAGCCTTCTGAAGACGGTCGAGTGGTTGATGCCGAGCAGCCCGGCAGCCGCCGGCAGCGTGCCGGCATCGGCGATCGCCTTGATCAGGCGAAAATCGTCCCAGGCGAGGGGTTTTTGGGAGTCCGGCATCGGGGGTGCGTCTCGTATTTTCCGCTCCGCAATACAGCGGGCTTTTGCGCACTTCAAGGATTGCAGTGTCGCAATGGCGCCGCAGCGATCGGGCTGCCATCTTGGGCGGGACAGAAGCGGGCGAGACCCGCGCCGGGACATCCCGGCACCCCCGGAGAACCTGGAGAACCCCCCATGGCCCACGGCATCCATCATGTGACCATCATGGCCGGCCGCGCCCACCGCAATCTCGACGTCTACACCCGGACGCTGGGCCTGCGGCTGGTCAAGAAGACCGTCAACTTCGACGACCCGAGCACCTATCACTTCTATTATGGCGACGAGACCGGCCGGCCCGGCACTATCGTCACCTTCTTCCCGTGGGAGCACGCATCCCCCGGCCAGTCCGGCGTCGGCGAGACGATCGAGACGGCGCTGCGCATCCCGGAGACGGCGATCGCGTTCTGGACGCACCGGCTGGTCGAAGCGGGCCTGCGCCACGAGGCGCCGGCAAAACGCTTCGGCGAGACCGTGATCCGCTTCCGCGATCCGGACGGCACCCGCCTCGCGCTCGTCGGCGTGCCCGGCATCGAACGCGAGTCGGCCTGGAGCACGGCCGAGATCCCGGCCGAGGTGGCGATCCGCGGCGTCCACGCGGTCGGCCTCCTGGTCGCCGACACGGCGCCGACGGGTGCGATCCTGACTGGCGTGCTCGGCTTCGCGGAGATCGCCCGCGACGAGGACGTGGTGCGCTACCGCGCGACCGACGCGGCTGACGACACGCCGGGCGCCATCGTCGACCTGCACCGGGCGGGCGCCCCGTTCCGCGGCCGGCTCGGCGCCGGGTCGGTCCACCACGTCGCCTTCCGGGCGGCCGACGACGCGGCGCAGGCCGACATGGTGACGCGGCTATCGGCCGAGCACGGGCTGCGCACCACCGAGCAGCGCGACCGCAACTACTTCCGGTCGGTCTACTTCCGCGAGCCAGGCGGCGTGCTGTTCGAGATCGCGACCGACGTGCCCGGCTTCGCCGTGGACGAGCCGGTCGCGGCGCTCGGCACGGCGCTCAAGCTGCCGGCCCAGTACGAAGGCCGCCGCGCCGCCATCGAGGCCGTCCTGCCCCAGGTGGCGTGAAAGCACGGGCGCTGCTGTTCCCTCTCCCCGCGTGCGGGGAGAGGGTGGCTCGCCGGCGCGAGAACTCCCTTCTCCCCCTCACCCCCGAGGACCAGATGTTCGTCGCAACGACAAAGACCTCAGCGCTCGATCTGCATGTCCACCGCTTCGTCCCGGCGACCGTGCCGGGCCGGCCGCCGCTGTTGCTGCTGCACGGCACCGGCGGCGACGAAACCGACTTGATCGGGCTCGGCCAGTCGCTGGCGGCCGGTGCGGCGCTGCTGTCGCCGCGCGGCAACGTGCTGGAGGGTGCGGCGCCGCGCTTCTTCCGCCGGCTCGCCGAGGGCGTGCTCGACCAGGACGACGTGCGCCGTCGCGCCGCCGACCTCGCCG
>NZ_JBEOMB010000035.1:0-663 GCF_046000175.1 Rhodoplanes sp. SY1 | reverse complement strand
TCAGCCCGTCATGGCCGGGCTCGTCCCGGCCATCCACGTCTTCGCGCCATCGACAGGAGAGGACCTCTCTCCGTTCGTCCCCGCGAAGGCGGGGACCCAGGGGCGACACGACGTGTGGCTCTGGAGTCCCGCTTGCGCGGGACTGAGCGGAGCATGGGGTAAGCTCGGCGAAGGATGCTCTACCGCGTTTCGCCGGCCGTGCAAGCCACCCGACCGGGGGACCTCAGCGCACCTGGGCGAGAATGACGTCGCGCAGCGCTTGTAGGATCGGCTCGTCGACCATGCGGCCGTCGACCGCGAAGGAGCCCCGCCCCTCGCGCGCCGCCGCCTCGGCCGCCTCGACCTGGCGGCGAGCGAGGTCGATCTCGGTGTCGGTCGGCGCGAAGGCGGCGTTGAGCACCGGCACGATCGCCGGGTGCACGCAGGTCGCCCCGGTGAAGCCGGCGCGGCGCGAGGCGAGCGCGACGCGGCGCACCGCCTCCGGGTCGCGGAAGTCGGCGACCGTGCCGAGAAGCCCGAGCGGGGCGACGCCGGCGGCGGCGCAGCCGACGATCATCTGCCGCTTGATCATCGCCACGGTCTCGTCGTCCGGCGCGCAGCCGAGCTCGGCGGCCAGATCCTCGGCCCCGCACAGCATGCCGGCGACCCGCGGCGAGGCGGCGG
>NZ_JBEOMB010000034.1:0-39617 GCF_046000175.1 Rhodoplanes sp. SY1 | reverse complement strand
CGATCCTCGGCCCCGGCGTGCGGAGCTGGATCGTCTCCGGCGATCCGGTGCTCGACCGCGCCCGGGTCGCACGCTTCGTCGACGCCTACGCCAAGACATCCGCCGTAGTGCCGGAAGGCGACGCCAAGGCGGTGCTGACCGTCGGCGACGACGGCTTCCGCTTCCCGTTCCCGCTGGTGAAGAGCGCCGGCAAGGCGGGCGACGGCAAATCGGGTGACGGCAAATCGGGCGACGGCAAGTGGCGCTTCGATGCGGCCGCCGGCCGCGAGGAGGTGCTCAACCGGCTGATCGGCCGCAACGAGCTCGACACCATCCAGACCCTGCGGGCGATCGTCGACGCCCAGCGCGACTACGCGGCGCTTCGTCACCGCGCCGGCGCGGCGGCCGAGTACGCCCGCCGGTTCCGCTCGAGCCCCGGCAAGACGGACGGTCTCTACTGGCCGACCAAGCAGGGCGAGCCGCAGAGCCCGCTCGGCCCGCTGGTGGCCGATGCCGAGCGCCAGGGCTACGACGCCGGGGGCCGCGGCAAGCCGTATCACGGCTACGTCTTCCGCATGCTGACGGCGCAAGGACGGAAGGCCCCGGGCGGCGCCTACGACTACGTCGCCAAGGGCCGGCTGATCGGCGGCTTCGCCGTGCTGGCCTATCCGGCCCGCTACGGCATCTCCGGGGTGAAGACCTTCGCGGTCGGCCACGACGGCACCGTCTACGAGGCCGACCTCGGCCGCAGCACCGGGACGATCGCGCCGCGCCTGCGGACCTTCGATCCCGACGAGCGGTGGACCAAGGTGGCCGCGCCGAAATCCTGAGCCGGGCGGGCCTGCGGCAGACCGGCGACGGCCGCCCCTCGCGGGCGGCCGTCAAGTGGCGTCGCGGAGGCGTTGCGACGGACTTGGTGGAGGTCGGCACGAGGCACACGATCTCGTGACGAGCACCCGAATGGAGGTTCCGCGAGAACGCAGCTATCACGGTCGCCCGCCGGCGACCGCGCGAGGTGACTCGATCGCGCCGCCCCGAACCAAGGCACAGAACGAAGACACAGGACACGGCGTTTCCGCCCCCCGCGAGACCGACCCGACAGACGCAACTCATGACCCTCGACATCATCCCGCTCGGTCCGGCGCCGCGCGCCACCGGCCGTCGCGTCCCTCCTGGCCCGGACGTCCGCGCGGTCGCGCCATGACGGACGCCCTCGTGGACCGAGACCGCCCGTGGCCGCTCCGCGTCCTGGAGGTGCTGGGGCGCGCCGGCGCGGTGCTGACCGGCGTCGCCATCGTGGTCCTGTCGGTGGTGCCGCCCGGCCTGCGGCCGGTGGTGTCCTCGCAGGGCGTCGAGCACAGCGCGATCTTTCTGCTGTTCGGCCTCGCCTTCGGGCTCGCCTTGCCGCGCCGCATCGTCCTGCAGGCGGTCGCGGCGCTCGTCTTCACGGGCGCGGTCGAGCTGATCCAGATGCTGGCGCCCGGCCGTCACGCCCGCTGGTCGGACTTCGTCGTCGACACGCTCGGCGTGCTCGCCGGCCTCGCCCTGGCGGCTGCGATGGGGCGCGTCGCGGCCCGGCTCGCCCGGCCCGAGTCCCGCTCCTCCGGGTCCGCATGAGCGACGATCCGCACGACCTCGCCCGCTTCGTCACGGCACAGGCTGGGGTGTTCGCCACGGCGCTCGCCGAGCTGACCGCCGGACGCAAGCGCAGCCACTGGATGTGGTTCGTGTTCCCGCAGCATCGCGGCCTCGGCCGCTCGCCGACGGCGCAGCTCTACGGCCTCGGCTCGCTCGCCGAGGCGCGGGCCTACATGGCGCATCCGCTGCTGGGCCCCCGGCTCGTCGCCGCGACGAAAACCGTGCTCGGCGCGACCGCGCCGTCCCTGCACGCGATCTTCGGCTCGCCCGACGATCTGAAGTTCCGCTCGTCGATGACGCTGTTCGAACACGCCGCGCCGGACGAGCCTGTGTTCGCCCGCGCGCTCGCGCGCTGGTGCGGCGGCGAGCGCGATCCCCTCACGCTGGCGCTGATCGGTTCGGAGACGGCGGGACCATGAGCCCCGGCATCGGCCTCGACCGTCCGTTCCGCACCATGCGGCGCCTCGTCGAGCTGCGCCGCCCGGTCGTGGCGGTGCTGCCGGCCGACGCGAGCCTCGCCGACGCGGCCCGCCTGGTGAACCGGGACGGCGTCGCGGCCGTGGCGGTGATGCGCGGAGGCGCCTTCGCCGGCGTCGTCTCCCACCGCGGCATCGCGGCGGCGGCGGCCCGGCTACCGGAGGCGACGCCCCAGTCGCTCGCGGCCGTCGCGTGCCTCGAGACCGTCCCGGTGGTCGGCCTCGACACCACGGTGCCGGAGGCGCTCGCGCAGCTCGCCTCCGCGGCGCCCGACCGCGCGGCTCTCGACCACGTCGCCGTGGTCGATTCCGAGGGCCGCGTCGTCGACCTCGTGTCGCGCGCCGATCTGCTCGCCGAGCTCGTCTGGCACCACGGCGAGGTGATCCGCGAGATGCGGCTGCAGGAGCGGCTGATGCATCTGCAGGGCGTCTACAGCTGCTGAGCAGCGCCGAAGGCGAGGCCGGCGACGCAGGCGATCAGCGCAGCTCGCGCAGATCCCGCACCACGGTACGGCGGACCGCGACCGCGTCGCGGCGCGCGGCGCGCACGCCGTTCAGGAAGGTCGCGGCGTTGTGGCGGCCGCCGGTGCCGAGGACCGAGCGGAGCGCCAGCTCGAGGCCGAGACGCAGCCGCTCGATTGCGAGGTCGAGGTGGCTCGGCGCGGCATTGCCGAGCGCCGCCGCGGCACGGCGCGCCTCGGCGAGCTGCTCGAGCCTTCGGTAGAGCCCGTAGCCGCTGTCGTAGCCGGTTCGCCGGTCCGGCAGCAGGCGGGCATGGCGGGCGTGCCGGGTGAAGCCGACCGTGGTGCGGCCGCGGCGCCGCAGCTGGTCGAGCGCGAGCAGGAAGCTGACCGCGTCGCCACCCTCGCCCGCAGTGTCGAGCCCGATCTGGCGCAGCGTCCCCGGGCGGCCCCAGAAGACCGCGCCGAGCAGGCTGCGGGGCCGGATCGATCCGCGCAGCCAGGAGACGAGCGCCGGCTCGTGCGGGCGGTCGGCGACGGCGAGATCGGCGCCCGCCGCCTCGGTCGCGATCTTCACGACCCGGGGGACGAAATCGACGCCGGCGATCGAGTCCTCGTAGAGGATCACGTGATCGCGCAGCAGCGCGAGCCAGGCGGCGTCGAGGACGACGCCCTCCGAGGTCGCCACCACGACGTCGACGTCGGCGGCCAGCACCGCGACCGCATCGGCCAGCAGATCGGACTCGGTCGTGGCGACGATCCTGGCCGACGCGGCGGTCGCGACCGTCGCGAAGGCGTGCTCGCGGCCTTTCGGCACGGCCAGCACGGCGCGGACCGGCGGGTGCCGCCACGCCCGTGTCGCCGCGAGCGTCGCGACGGCGAGCCGCGGGTCGCCGCGCCCGATCACGATCACGCCGAAGCCGGGGTCGATCGCGCTCATCAGGCGACCCGCCGCCAGGCGTCCGTGAACACCCGCGCTACCGCCTCCGGGGCGGCCCGGTCGATCGCCTCCTCGACGCCCTCGAAGGAGAACGGCCGGTTGGTCCACGCCTCCGTCATCACGTTGATGGCCATCGCGAGGTGATAGGCGCTGTCCGCCGAGAACAGCACGCCGCGGCGTCCGTAGTCGACGAGCTCGGCGAGCGCGCCGGTGTCGGGGACGACGACGCTCTTGCGGGCCGCCAGCGCCGCCAGGACCGCGACGCCGGCACGGTCGTCGGCGCATGGCACCACCAGCACGTCGATGTCGCGCACGAAGGCGACGGGATCGTCCGTGTCCACCACGATCGCCCCGGGCGGCAGAGCGCCCTCCCGGGCGAACGCCGCCGGCGCGACATGCAGTCGGAACAGGTCGCTGTGGCCGGTGAGCGCGACGGCGCGGCTCAGCAGCGCGAGCGTCGCGGGCGCCGCCTCCGGATCGAAGACGCCGAGCACCGGCACGCTGCGCGGCGTGCGCCCCTCGGCGGCCGGCGCGATCGGCACCGGCGCGGCGACCGGCGGCGCCACCAGCGAGAAGCGCGCCCGGGAGAAGAAGCCCTGGCGGAAATGGCGGCCCATGTCGGCACGATTGGAGCCGACCACGGCGGTGACGTGGCGCGACGCGCGCCGCACCCGCCAGTCGGCGACGCCGCGGGCGCGGCCGACGAGATCGCCGAGCCCGCGCGGCCGGCCGGTCGGCGCCTCGGCGACGGCACCGACCGAGGAGACGAAATGGACGAGCGGGCGCGCCGCCCGCGCCGCCTCGTGCCACACCGGGGCGAGCTCGGTGGTCGCCCCGAAGGTCTGCACCAGCGCGGCGCCCTCCTGGGCGACGATCAGGGCCAGCCGGTCGACGTGATTTCTGTAAGTGACGAGACCCGGCAGCTCGGCCGGCACATCGTCGAAGCGGCGCTCGGGCGCGAGATCGAGATCGATCACGACGGGAGCGATGCCGGCCTCGGCGATCGCCGCCAGGAAGGCGCGCGACCGATACGGCCGGAACGTCGCCGTGGCGGCTGCGGGACCGGCGAACACCAGGGCGGCCTTCATGGTCTGTCCTGCTGCTCCGTCCCTCGCGCCCACGGCGCACGGTCCGCGTTCGACATTCGCGGCCTGCCCCCTTTGATGATGTATATCATGGGCCGGGTCGGCTTGGCACGCCCTGCCCGCCGGCGACGACGCGCGGCGACCTCACGCCGCGTCGGAATAGACGAAGCCGCGCGGACCGGCGCGGAAGCGGCCACGGCCGCTGTGCTGCAGCGGCCCGGCGACGGTGCGAAGCTCGACCGAGAAGCCGCAGTCGTAGTCGCCGTCGGGCCGGCGGGTACAGTCCTGCTTGCGGAAGCCGCGAACCTCGAACAGCGCCGTGCCGGCGCGGCGGATGCGGGCGACCCCGACCGTGCCCTCGGTGTCGGCGACGAAATCGACGACGGCACGGACCTGATCCGACAGGGTGCTGGCGACGGCGCGGCGCATGGCGTCCTCGCTCGGCTCGCCGATGCCGTTCAGCACCGCCGCCACCCACACGACGATCGCGATCACGGCCGCGCCCATCACTCGTTCCCCTGTGCCACACCCACGGAAGGCATCATGGCACAGAGATTTTTCGTCCCGGTTCAGCCGGTGCGGACAATTTTAACGACCGGCGCGGCGCCCGGCCGCGCCGCCGTCGGGGCGTTGTCACGCGCAGCGGAATCGGCCAACGCTGCCCGGCCGGCGCCGTCCCGCCGCGCCGTCTGGAGATCCCCATGCCACGCAAGTCTCGTCCCGCTGCGTCTCGTCGCGCCGCGCCCCGTCCCGCCGCGGACCGCGCCGCGCGAAAGCCCGCCGCCGCGCGCAAGCCGGCCGCGCCGAGCGAGGCCGCGCCCGAGAAAGCCACGGTGAAGAAAGTCACGGCGCAGAAAGCCGCGTCGAAGAAGGCCGCGTCGAAGAAGGCCGCGTCGAAGAAGGCCGCCCTGCCCGCCTATCGGCTGCCCGATCTCGACGAGGCGACGCTGACGCCGGGCCAGACGGAGCTGCTCGCCGCGATGCGGGCGGGGCCGCGCGGCGCCGGGCTGAACCTGCGCGGGCCGTTCGGCGTGTTCATGCACGCGCCCGCCTTCGGGACGCTGGCCCAGGCGCTCGGCGCCCATTGCCGGTTCGGCACGTCGATCCCGCCGCGGCTGTCGGAGTTCGCGATCCTGGTCACGGCGCGGTACTGGCGCGCCCATTACGAGTGGCACGTCCACGCCCCGATCGCCGCCAAGGCCGGCGTGAAGCCCTCGACCATCGCGGACCTGAAGGCCGGCCGGACGCCGGCGCGCGCGCCCGCCGACGAGAAGGCCGTCCATGCCTTCGTCACCGAGCTCTACGCCAAGAAGCGCGTCTCCGACCGCACCTATGCGCGCGTCCAAAAGCTGTTCGGCGACGCCGGCATGGTCGAGCTGGCCGGCATCCTCGGCTACTACGCGCTGGTCGCGATGACGCTCGACGTGTTCCGCGTGCCGGTGCCGGACGGCGAGCCGCTGCCGTTCAAGGAGCCGGCGATCTGATCAGGGCCGGTCCCGCTGTCAGGCCATCTTCTCCGTATTTCCGGGGCGCGGCGAAGCCGCGAGCCCGGACTCCAGCGGCAGAGTCGGAGCCCTTGGCTGGATTCCGGGTTCGCACCTGCGGTGCGCCCCGGAATGACGGAGTGGAACGTCTGATCAGCCCGCGGCGGCGGCCGGCGGGCTCGCGGCCTCGCCGCCCGGCGCGGCCGAGGGGCGCGCGGTGCGCTGCTGGAGGAGGCCGAGGAAGCGGTCCTTCGGCATCGGCGGCGCGAGCAGCACGCCCTGGCCGTAGTCGCAGCCCATGATCTGCAGGGCCTGGAGATCGGCGACGCTCTCGATGCCCTCGGCGACCGCGACGCTGCCGAAGCGATGCGCGAGGTCGATGGCGGTCTGGCAGATCGCCGCGTTGGTGGCGTCGGTGGCGCAGTCCTTGACGAAGCTGTGGTTCAGCTTCAGCTCGGCGAAGGCGAGCTCGCGCAGGCTGGAGAAGGACGAGTAGCCGGCGCCGAAGTCGTCGATCGACACCATGATGCTCGAATCGCGCAGCGCCTCGGCGATTGCCTGGGCGCGGCGCATGTCGCGGACGATCTGGTCCTCGGTGACCTCGACCATCAGGCCCGGCCAGTCCGGGCTGTCGGGGCGATGCGCGGCGACGATCTCGGCGATCGGCAGGCGGCCCAGCACGTGCACGGGCACGTTGATGGCGAGGCGCAGGTTGAAGCCGGCGGCGCGGAACACCGACCAGTCGGCGAGCGCCGAGATCAGGGCGTATTCGGACAGGTCGAGCAGGCTGTCTTCGTCGATGCCGGGCAGGAAGCGCCCGGGCAGCAGCACGCCCAGCTCGGGATGGCGGATGCGGGCGAGCGCCTCGGCGCCCGCGAGGCATTTCTTCCGGAGGTCGATCTTGGGCTGGTACCACAGCTCCAGCCAGGTCTCGCGCAACGCTTCGGCGACCCCGACCTTGCCGGCCGGCGTCCGCCCGCCCGCGTCGTGGGTTCCCGTCTCGCTCGGCTGGCTCGTCATCATCCCCCCGGTTGGACACGCGATCGCAATCCCGGAGTCTCACCGAATAGCCGAAGTCCCTTAACCAAAGGTGTCGGGCCGCCGGTCGCGACGGCTCGTTCCGGATCGCCGGTCCGGCTCAGCCGCCGCCGGCGCTGGCGCGGCGGATCCCGGTGCCGATCGGCTGGACGACGAGCTCGACCTCGACGGCGCCGGCCTTCTCGAACACCAGCGTCGCCGGCAGCCGGTCGCCCGGACGGAGCTGGGCGGTGAGGCTCGCGAACACGGCCTGCCAGGGATAGCCCGGCCTCAGGTCGATGGTCTCGCCCGGCCTGATCGGCAGCCCGCGGGCGAGCGTGCGCAGCCGCATGACGTTGTCGTCGAGCGACAGCTCCTGCACCTCGACGCTGCCGGCGACGGCCGAGCGGATGCTCACCAGCCGGTCGGGATCGAAGCCGTGATTGGTGATCCGCATGTAGCCGGCCGTCACGCTGGCGCCCGGCGGCGTGGCGCGCGCCCACGCGCTGGCGATCTCGATCGTGCCAGCCCGCCAGGTCTGCGCCGTGGCCGGCCAGGCGAGACAGACGAGAGCGGCCAGGATCGTGACGAGTGAGCGCATCGGGAACGCCTGCGGTGCGGGAGACGGTGCCGCGCTTATGGCCGAAGAGGTGTTGACGTAGCCTTGACGCGAACTCCGACTCGCGGCGCGTGGCCCCGGCGCAGGTCGGTGCTAGAATCCTCGCGCAGGAGTCGGGTGCCCGGCACGACGCAGGCCGGATGCCCGTCGCGCGTTCTCTCAGCATGCAGGACCGGACCAGCATGGCGGGCGGACCCACACGGGGGCGAATCGGAGGCGACGGGCCACGGTCCGCCGGCGCCGAGCCGCACCCGGACGGCGCCGCAGACGCGACGGGCAGCCGCGTGATCCGGTTCGTGCCGCGCCCGCACGCTCCGGCCGACCGGCCGGCCCGCCGGTCCGCGACGCCCGCGGCGGCGCGGCCCGACGCCCCGCCCGCCACGGTGCCGACGGCCGAAATCGTCCGCCCCGATTTCGCCCATCACCAGACGCCACACCGCGGCCCGGTCCGTCACGGCCCCGTCTATGTCGGCGAGGCGGGTCCGGACCTGCGCGCCGACGTGGCCGGCCACGCCGCCCAGGAGCCGGCGAACGATTATCGCGACCGCATGGTGGCCAACCTGGCCGGGCTCGCCGTGCTGGCGATGCTGATCGCCGGCGGCTTGTGGATCGCCGTCACGATGGCGGACCAGCGCAAGAGCCAGGACTGCGTGCTGTCCGGACGGCCGGGCTGCACGCCGGTGCCGGTCCAAGTGCCGGTCCAGGTGCAAGTCCCCACGCCGAAGCTGCCGCCGGGCCCGTGACGGCGGCCGCGCCGGGGCGTCCCGAAACCGGCTTTCGGCGGACCGGACCGTCGGTTCGATTCGTCCGGCGCAGCAAGGCATTGCGACCCAACGGGGGACAGCCGGCGGCGCGCATTGCGCTCCCGCGGGGTTCTGGCTATACGGACCGGAACGAAAGAGCGACCCATCGCCGCCGTTTGGGGGGCATGCGCATGCGCGCGTGCCGGGCAGGTTCACGGCATTCAGAGAGTCACCGATGTCCTCGACGTTCGATACCGTCGCCAATATCATCTCCGAAACGTGCGACATTCCACGCGAGAAGATCACGCCGGAAAGCCACGCCATCGACGATCTCGGCATCGACAGCCTCGACTTCCTCGACATCGCCTTCGCGATCGACAAGGCCTTCGGGATCAAGCTGCCGCTCGAGCAATGGACCCAGGAGGTCAACGACGGCAAGGCGACCACCGAGCAGTACTTCGTGCTCGGCAACCTGTGCACCCGGATCGACCAGCTCGTCGCCGCCAAGGGCGCCTGAGCGCCCGCGATGCGTCTCGAGTACTTCCAGCTCATCGACCGGATCGTCGCCCTCGATCTCGACGCGCGCACGATCGAGGTCGCCGCGCAGGTGCCCGAGACGAGCACGATCTTCGAAGGCCATTTCCCCGGCCATCCGCTGATGCCCGGGGTGCTGCTGATCGAGGCCATGGCGCAGACCTGCGGCTGGCTTCTCCTCGGCCTCAACGGCCTCACGCGGATGCCCTTCCTGGCCGCCGTCAAGGAGGCCAAGCTGCGCACTTTCGTGACCCCCGGGCAGGCGCTGACGATCGCCGGCCGCCTCGAGCACGACGGCTCCGGCTTCGCCATGACGCATGCGAGCGTCACGGTCGAGGGCAAGGCGGTGTGCGAGGCCGACATCACGTTCCGCATCGTGCCGTTCCCGCATCCCGACTTCCGGACCAACATGGAAGAGGTGGCGCGGCGCATCGGATACCCCCTGGAGGCCAACGCCCATGGCTGACGCGACGCGCGAGGCCTGGATCACCGGCATCGGGCTCGTCTCCTGTCTCGGCGAAGGCGACGAGGCGCACTGGCAGGCGTTCGACGCGGCCGCGCCGGCCTACGACGAGACCACCTTCGCGCCCTATGTGGTGCACCCGCTCGCCCTGCCCTCCTTCGACGCGCAGATCCCCAAGAAGGGCGACCAGCGCCAGATGGAGCAGTGGCAGCGCACCGGCACCTATGCGGCGGGCCTGGCGCTCGACGCGGCCGGCCTGAAGGGCAAGGCCGACGTGCTCGGCCGCATGGACATGATCGTCGCGGCCGGCGGCGGCGAGCGCGACTGGGCCGTGGACAGCGCCATCGTGTCGGGCCTCGCCGGCGCCGAGAACCCCGGCTCCTATCTCAACGAGCGGCTCACCAGCGACCTGCGGCCGACCCTGTTCCTGGCCCAGCTCTCCAACCTGCTCGCCGGCAACATCTCGATCGTGCACGGCGTCACCGGCTCGTCGCGCACCTTCATGGGCGAGGAAGGCTCCGGCGTCGAGGCGGTGCGCATCGCCCAGGCCCGCATCGCCTCGGGCCAGAGCGACGTGACGCTGGTCGGCGGCTCGCAGAACGGCGAGCGCAAGGACCTGCTGATGCTGTTCGAGTTCGGCGGCCATGCGCTCAAGAGCCCGTTCCGCACCGTGTGGGACCGGGCCGAGCAGCCCGGCTTCGCCACCGGTTCGCTCGGCGCCTTCCTGGTGATCGAGGAGAAAGCCCACGCGCAGGCGCGCGGGGCGAAGCCGCTCGCGAAGCTGTCGGCGGTGGTCAGCGACCGCGCGAAGCGCGACGCCCCCGGCGCCGTGACGGCCTCGCTCGACCGCCTGTGGGAGCGCCTGCCCGCCGTGGCGGCGGACCGGGCCGCCGTGCTGTCGGGCGCGACCGGCGCCGCCGACGCGACGGCGCAGGAGCGCGCCGCGCTCGCGGCGCGCGGTCTGCCGGTGCGGGCGACCGGCAGCATCGCCGGCCATTCGATCGAGCCGCAATTCGTCTTCAACATCGCGCTCGCCGCGCTGGCGCTCGGCCAGGGTCGGCTGTTCGCGCCGTGCGACTCGTCGGGCTTCGAGCAGCCCGCCACCGGCCCGCTCGACCAGGTGGTGGTGACCGGCGTCGGTCACTGGCGTGGCGAGGGCCTCGCCCTCGTCGAGGCAGTACGGTAGGAATAGACACGCCGTCATTCGGGGCGCGGATCGCCGGTCCGCGAGCCCGGAATCCATAAGCACGGTCAGAGGTTATGGATTCCGGACAGCCGCGCCGCGAGGCGTCCGGAATGACGAGGCCGGGAGCCGCGCAGACGCCGCGCTCCACTGTGAGGAGACCCGACATGGCAGTGCGCGACAAGGCCGGCCGCCCCGTGGTGGTGGTGACGGGCATGGGGATCGTCACCTCGCTCGGCGCCGGCCGGGACGAGAACTGGTCGAAGCTCGTCGCCGGCAAGTCGGGCATCCGTACCATCACGCGCTTTTCGACCGACGGGCTGAAGACCCGCATCGCCGGCTGCGTCGACTTCGTGGCGTGCGAGCCGTTCAGCGCCCCGCTGCTGTCGGAACGGCTCGCCGAGCTCGCCGTCGACGAGGCGATCGTCCAGTCCGGCATCGGCGCGCCGGGACGTTTCCCGGGGCCGCTGTTCCTCGGCGTCGCCCCGGTCGAGATCGAATGGCCGCAGCGCCTCGAGCTCGCCGCCGCGGCCGGCGCCGCCGGCCATGCGACCTACGACGACATGCTACGCGCCGCGGCGACCGGCCGCTTCAAGGCGCATCACGAGCGCTTCCAGTTCGCGTCGGTGGCCGATCACCTGGCCGAGCGGTTCGGCACCCAGGGCATGCCGATCTCGCTGTCGACCGCCTGCGCGACCGGCGCCAGCGCCATCCAGCTCGGCGTCGAGGCGATCCGCCGCGGCGAGACCGATGCGGCGCTGTGCGTCGGCACCGACGGCTCGGTCAACACCGAGAGCCTGGTGCGCTTCTCGCTCCTCTCGGCGCTGACCACCGCCAACGATCCGCCCGAGGAGGCGGCGAAGCCGTTCTCCAAGAACCGCGACGGCTTCGTCATGGCCGAGGGCGCCGGCGCCCTGGTTCTCGAAAGCTACGAATCGGCCAAGGCGCGCGGCGCCAAGATTCTGGGCGTGGTCGAGGGCTGCGGCGAGCTGTCCGACTCGTTCCACCGCACCCGCACGAGCCCGGACGGCAAGCCGATCATCGGCTGCATGAACCAGGCGATCGCCGATGCCGGCCTGACCGTCGCCGACATCGACTACATCAACGCCCACGGCACCTCGACGCCCGAGAACGACAAGATGGAGTGCCTCGGCGTCACCGCGGTGTTCGGCAAGCGCGCCGCGAGCGTGCCGATCTCGTCCAACAAGTCGATGGTCGGCCACACGCTGTCGGCGGCCGGCGCCGTCGAGGCGGTGTTCACGCTGCTGACGCTGATCGAGCAGCGCATCCCGCCGACCATCAACCACCAGGTTCCGGATCCGGCCATCCCGCTCGACGTGGTGCCGAACGTGGCGCGCGACGCCAGGCTCGCCCACGCGCTGTCCAACTCGTTCGGCTTCGGCGGCCAGAACGTCACGCTGGTGATGGGCCTGGAGCCGGCGTGATGACTTTCTGGTCGTGCGATATCCTCCGTCATCCCGGGGTGCGGCCGCAGGCCGCGAGCCCGGGATCCATAATCCCTGTCTGTGAGTATGGATTCCGGGCTCGCGCCTGCGGCGCGCCCCGGAATGACGGGACACTGGATCTCCCATGACCACCTCTCCCGGACACGTCCTCGTCACCGGCGGCGGGCGCGGACTCGGCGCCGCGATCGTGCGGGCCGTCGTCGCCGCCGGCTTCGACGTCACCTTCACGGTGCGCTCGGCGACCGCCGAGGCCGAGGCGCTGATCGCCGAGCTTTCGCCCACGGCGCCGAACCAGAGAATCACATTCGAGTCGCTCGACCTGTCGGATCGCGACGCCGTCGAGGCGTTTGCGAAGACGCTCGAGGAGATGCCGGCCTTCGCCGGCTTCGTGCACAATGCCGGGCAGAGCTACGACGCGCTCGCCATGATGCTCGACCAGGCCAAGGCCGAGGCCGTGATGCAGGTGAACGTCTGGTCGTTCACCCGCCTCGTCGGCGCGCTGACCCGGCCGATGATGCGCGCCAAGAGCGGACGCATCGTCGCCATCGGCTCGATCACGGCCCTGCAGGCCAACCAGGGCAACGCCGCCTATGCGGCCTCCAAGGCCGCGCTGCTCGGCTATGTCCGCACGCTGGCGATCGAGACGGCGCGCACCGGCGTCACCGTCAACTACGTCGCGCCCGGCTTCATCGACACCGCCATGATGGCGCCCTACGAGAAGTACCGGGCCCAGATGGAAGGCCAGATCCCGGCGCGGCGCTTCGCCAGGCCCGACGAGATCGCCGGCGTCGTCTCCTTCCTGCTGTCGCCCGCCGCCTCCTACGTCACCGGCGCCGTGCTGCCGGTCGACGGCGGCCTCTCCGCCGCCATCGGCGTCCATCGCTGAGTCTGTTTCGCGCGCCCGCTGGCGCGACCCGTGTTTCGAGGTTCTTCTCATGCGCGCCCTGATGTTGCTCGGCGACAAGCAGCTCGAGCTGACGGAGATCGATCCGCCCCCGCCGCCCGCGGCCGGCGAGGTGCAGGTGCGGGTCAAGGCCGTCGCGCTGAACTATCTCGACGTCTGGGGTTTTCGCGGGATGGCCTTCGCCAAGCGCAAGATGCCGCTCGTGGTCGGCGTCGAGGCGTCGGGCGAGATCGCCGCGGTCGGCGCCGGCGTCACGACCTTCACGCCCGGCCAGGGCGTCGTGATGTACGGCGCGCTCACCTGCGGCACCTGCAAGGCCTGCCGGTCCGGGCGCGACAATCTGTGCGAGAACGTCGGCGGCATCATGGGCTTCCACGTCGACGGCTTCGCCCGCGACCTGATCAATCTGCCGGCGCGACTGGTGATCCCGGTGCCGGCCGGCGTCTCTCACGCCGACGCCGCCTGCGCGCCGATCGGCTTCGCCACCGTTCAGCACATGCTGTTCGACAATGCGAAGCTCGAGCCCGGCGAGACCGTGCTGGTGCATGCCGGCGGCTCCGGCATCGGCACGGCCGCGATCCTGATGGCGAAGCAGATCGGCTGCACCTTGATCACCACGGTGGGCGACGACGCCAAGGCCGAGAAGGCGAAGGCGCTCGGCGCCGACCACGTGATCAACTACAAGACCGACCGCTTCGAGGGGGTCACCCGCAAGCTGACGCAGAAGAAGGGCGTCGACGTGGTGTTCGAGCATGTCGGGGCCGACACGTTCAACGGCTCGCTCTTGTGCCTGAAGCGCGGCGGCCGCCTGGTCACCTGCGGGGCGACCTCCGGCCCCACCGTCACGCTCAACCTGATGCAGCTGTTCCAGCAGCAGTACCGCATCATCGGCTCGTTCGGCGCCACGATGAAGAACATCGCCGAGTCGCTCGACAAGATGGCGGCCGGCCTGAAGCCGGTTATCGACACGACCGTGCCGCTCGCCGCGTTCGAGCGCGGGCTGGAGCGCCTCGCCGGTCGGCAGGTGTTCGGCAAGGTGGTGGTGACGTTCTAGAGCCGCTTTCGGTCGTGATGAACCAGACCCGACATCCGCTCGTCCCCGCGCAGGCGGGGACCCAGGGTCGCAGAGCGTGACCTCTGGATTCCCGCTTCCGCGGGAATGAGCGGAGTGTGGGTCGACGTCAGTGGAAACTGTTCCAGGTCCGATGCCCCCGCTCAAGCTCAAGCTGAAATACTGGTCCTGGCGCACCGGCCTCGTGCTCAAGCGCGGCCTCGACCGCGTGCTGCGCGGCACCATCCGTCCGCTCATCGGCCTCCTGCGCCGGCTCGACCGCATCTCGGCGAGCGACAAGGCCGGCGCCGTGATGCGGCACATCGGCCCGCGCCTGCGCGAGCACCAGATCGGCCGCGCCAACCTCAAAGCGGCCTTTCCCGACAAATCAGACGCCGAAGTCGACAAGATTCTCGCGGGCGTGTGGGACAATCTCGGCCGCGTCGCCGTCGAGGTGATCAATCTCGATCGCATCGCCGCGCAGGGCGCCCGCGGCGAGCGGCAGTTCATCACCTATGGCGAGCGCGAGCTGAAGCGGTTCGAGGCGCTGCGCGATGCCGACAAGCCGGCCGTCATCTTCACGGCGCATCTCGCCAACTGGGAGCTGCCCGCCGTCGTCGCCGGCATCGAGGGCCTGCGCTCGATGGCGCTGTTCCGCCGCCCGAACCTGTCGTCCATCGCCGACGTGCTGATCGAGATGCGCGAGCCGCTGATGGGCACGCTGGTGCCGTCCGGCTTCGGCGCGCCGATGCGGCTGGCGCGCGGCCTGGAGACCGGCCATCACGTCGGCATGCTGGTCGACCAGCACGACTCCAAGGGCGTGGAGGTGACGTTCTTCGGCCGGCGCTGCCGGGTGAGCCCGCTGATCGCCATGCTGGCGCGCGAGTACGAGAGCCCGATCCACGGCGTCCGCATCATCCGCCTGCCCGAGGGACGCTTCACGGGCGAGATCACCGACGCGGTGACGCCGGTGCGCGACGCCGACGGCCGCATCGACGTCCAGGGCACCATGCAGGCGATCACCGACGTGGTCGAGACCTGGGTGCGCGATCATCCCGAGCAGTGGCTGTGGCTGCACCGCCGCTGGCGGTGAGAACACCCGACAACGGTATGGCCTGTCCCCTCATGGTGAGGAGCGCTCCGCAGGAGCGCGTCTCGAACCATGTGGCCATCGAGCATCCGCGGTCGAGAGGCCGCCCTCGCCCTTCGAGACGCCCGCTGCGCGGGCTCCTCAGGGTGAGGGCGGATCGGAGTCCTCACTCCGTGCGGCCGAACTGGCAGCCGTCGTGGGCGTAGACCCAGCGCTCCACCCCATAGCGATCGGGCGCCGAGAGCGTGGGCTGGCAGAAGTCGAGCCAGGCCTTGCGACGGGCGACCCGCTCGTCGACCGGGGGCTTGCGGGCGGGCGGCGTGGCGTCGGGACCGGCGAGGCGGGCGAGCTCGCCACCGTCCGCCGAGGCCGCCCGCACCGGGGCCGCGCCAGCGGCGCCCGGAGCCACGCCGGCACGCGGCGAGACGCCGACATACACGGCCGGACGCAGCGCGGCGGGTCGGGTCTGGACGGGCGCCGGCACCGGGGCCGGAGCCGCCACGCTCTTCGACGCACCGAACGAGAAGCGGATTTTTCGGGCCTCGGCCGGCGTCGACATCGCGGCGAAGCTCAGCAGCACCACCAGAGCGGCCGCGATGCACCTGGCGCGTCCGCGAGAAACGATCGATCGACGCATGATCTCCTCCCGACGACGAGACGAACGGCGAGGATCATCATCGCCGAAATCGCCTAATCCGGGCTTGGGTCGATCGTTAGAGTTTTAGGAATTCGGCCGAGATTTTCCGGGCCACCACCAAGGGTCGGTGGCCCGCCGTTCAGCGGCCGGTCTTCACCCGCGTCCACAGGCGGTTCATCAACCGCGTCGTCTTGGCGTCACGCGCCTTGTTCGTATAGAGGCGCGCCATCACGGCGGCGTCCGGATAGATGCTCTTGTCCTCGAACACCGCCTTGTCGATCAGCGGCTGGCTGGCGAGGTTGCCGTTGGCATAGGACACGGCGCTGGCGTTCTTGGCCGCCACGTCGGGCCGCATCAGATAATCGATGAAGGCGTGCGCCTCGGCGACATGCTCGGCGTCCTTCGGGATGGCGAGCTGGTCGAAGAACATCTGCGCGCCCTCCTTGGGGATCGCATAGCCGACCGTGACACCGTTCCTCGCTTCCGCGGCGCGCTTCTTCGCCTGCATGATGTCGCCCGAGAAGCCGACGACCAGGCAGATCTCGCCGCTCGCCAGCGCGTTGAGATACTCGGACGAATGAAACTTCCGCACCGACGGACGGATCTTCGTCAGCACCTCGGCGGCGCGCTCCAGATCCTTCGGATCGGTGGAGTTGGGATCGAGGCCGAGCCAGTGCAGCGCCGCCGGCATGATGTCGTCGGCCGAATCGAGCATGTGCACGCCGCAGCCCTTGAAGCGGGCCAGGCTCTCCGGCTTGAAGATCAAATCCCATGAATCGACCTGGGCGTCGGGCCCGAGGATCTCGCGGACCTTGGCGACATTGTAGCCGATGCCGACCGTGCCCCAGAGATAGTTCACCGAGTAGCGGTTGCCGGGATCGTGGGTGGCGACGCGGGTCTCGATCTCGGGCCAGGCGTTCTTCAGGTTGGGCAGCTTCGTCTTGTCGAGCGGCATGAACACGCCGGCCTTGATCTGCCGCTCGAGGAAGAAGGCGCTCGGCACCACGACATCGTAGCCGGACTTGCCGGCCAAGAGCTTGGTCTCCAGCGTGTCGTTGGAATCGAAGGTGTCGTAGCGCACCTTGATCCCGGTCTCGCGCGAGAACGCCTCGACCACGTCGGGAGCGATGTAGTCCGACCAGTTGTAGACGTTGACGACGCGCTCCTGCGCGGCGGCCGGTCCGGCACCGGCGAGAGCGGCCGGCGCGACGAGCGCGGCGGCGACGAGAAAGGGGCGGAGGGCGGCGAAGGCGGGGCGCATCTCGATCACCTCGCGGTCGACACGGGCAGGATCGCGGACGGGACGATCAGGACGACCGCTTGCGCGCCCGTTTGGTCCGCGGCGGCGGGCCGGGCGGCGGCGGATACAGGTTCTCGCTGCAGTACCCGCCGACGCCCCGCACCGTCGCCATGCATTGCGCGAAGGTGGAATAGGCGCAGCTCGTCTGCGAGAACCCGATATTGAGGTTGGCGCACCAGGGATACCACGTGGCCCAGGACGGCGGCGACCAGATCCCGAACGGATCGGCTTCGGCCCGTCCCGCCCCCGCGGCCACCGTCACGGCCACCACGGTCCCCAGCAACAGCGCACGCATGTCGGCTCCTCGTGTCGGCTCCCGCCGGCTCGTGGCCGGGCTCGTCCCTTCATAAGCACGGGGACGCGCCGCGTCCATCGGGAGGCGCCGGCGACGTCGTTTCGGAGTGTTTCGGGTCAGGACTCGACCGGCAGGCCGGCCGACTTCCAGGCCTGGAGGCCGCCGGCGAGGTGCGACTTGTAGGGCAGCCCGGCCGCCTGCGCCATCTCGGACGCCTTCACGGAGCGGATGCCCGAGGCGCAGGAGAACACCACCTCGCGACCGGCCGGATCGGGCAGCTCGGCGGGATCGAATGCCGAAAGCGGCATCAGCACCGCGCCGGGGATGCGCTCACGCGCCGTCTCGGCCGGCTCGCGCACGTCGACCAGAATGGCGCGGTCGGCGGCGAGCTCGGCCGCGACCTCCTGGGCGCTGAGATTGCGCACCGTGCTGCGCCCGAACAGTCCGAACATGAGGATCCTCCAGGACGGCCTCGCGGCGGGGCGCCGATGCGCCGTCGCATCGCCGATTCGCCCCTCCCCGGTCCGGCAGATTTGGGCAAGGACGCGGTTCTTTCAAGGCCGCGGGGACGGCCGCGGCCACGCCCGCGCCGTCACACCGTGACCTGTGTCCCCACCTCGACGACGCGGCCGGTCGGAATCTGGAAGAAGTCGGTCGCGTCGCTCGCCGACTTGGCGAGGCGGATGAACAGATTGTCCTGCCATCGCGGCATGCCGGACTGGGCCGCCGGCTTGAGCAGGCGGCGCGACAGGAAGAACGACGTCGACATGATGTCGAAGTGCCAGCCCTGCTTGCGGGCGATCGCCAGCGCCTTCGGCACGTTCGGCGTCTCCATGAAGCCGAAGCGCAGCACCACCTTGCTGAACAGGGGCGAGAGCTGGGTGATGCGCACCCGATCCTCCTCGGTGACCCGCGGCGTGTCGGCGCTCTCGATGGTCAGCACCACGTTGTGCTGGTGCAGCACCTTGTTGTGCTTGAGGTTGTGGAGGAGCGCGGTGGGCGCCGAGTCGGGGTCGCCGGTGAGGAACACGGCGGTGCCCGGCACGATATGGGGCGGCTTCTTGGTCAACGTCTGCACCAGCGTCTCGAGCGGGATCTCGAGGTGCCGCGTCTTGGCGGCGAGCAGGCGCGAGCCGCGCTGCCAGGTGACGACGAGCAGCACGATGACGCCGGCGAAGACGAGCGGCACCCAGGCGCCCTCGAGCAGCTTGAGCAGGTTGGCGACGAAGAAGGTGCTGTCGATGATCACGAACGGCGTGATGACGGCGGCCGCCGTCCACGGCTTCCAGCCCCACAGCTTCCAGATCACGACGAAAGCGAGCAGCGCGTCGACCACCATGGTGGTGGTGACGGCGATGCCGTAGGCCGAGGCGAGATTGCTCGACGTCTTGAACATCGCGACGAGCAGCAGCACCCCGACGAGCAGCGCCGTGTTGACCCGCGGAATGTAGATCTGGCCCGAATGGATCTCGGAGGTGTGGCGGATGGCGAGCCGCGGAATCAGGCCGAGCTGGATCGCCTGCCGGGTGATCGAGTAGGCGCCCGTGATCACGGCCTGGCTGGCGATCACGGTCGCGGCGGTGGCGAGGATCACCATCGGCAGCAGGAACGGTTCCGGCACCATCCGGTAGAACGGGTTCTCGAGCGTGTCGGGGTGCGCCAGCACCATCGCGCCCTGGCCGAAATAGTTGATGACCAGCGCCGGGAAGACGAGCCCGAGCCAGGCGGTGCGGATCGGCTTCGGGCCGAAGTGGCCGAGGTCGGCATAGAGCGCCTCGCCGCCCGTGACGGCGAGGAAGACGAGGCCGAGCGTCGCCAGCCCGATCATCGGATGGTCGATCACGAAGGAGATGCCGTGCAGCGGGTTGACGGCGAGGAAGATGTGCGGGTCGTCGGCGATGTGGAGAAGGCCGAGGCCGGCGAGGGCGACGAACCACACCACCATCACCGGGCCGAAGAAGGCGGCCACCCGGGCGGTGCCGCGCGACTGCACGGCAAACAGCATGACCAGGATGGTCACGGTGAGCGGCAGCACGGCGTGCTCGAAGGCCGGCGTGACGATCTTGAGGCCCTCGACGGCCGACAGCACCGAGATGGCCGGCGTGATCACCGAGTCGCCGTAGAACATCGCCGCGCCGATGACGCCCAGCATCACGATCGGCATGGTGCGCCGGCCGAGCGCCCGCGAGGCGAGCGCGGTGAGCGACAGGGTGCCGCCCTCGCCGTGATTGTCGGCGCGCAGCAGCAGCAGCACGTACTTGACCGTGACCACCAGGGTCAGGGCCCACAGGATCAACGAGAGGACGCCGAGCACGGCGCCCTGGGTGATCGGCCCGTCGCCGATGGCGGCCCGCAGCGACTCGCGGAAGGCGTAGAGCGGGCTGGTGCCGATGTCGCCGTAGACGACGCCGACGCTGCCGAGCGTCAGCGCCCAGAAGCTCGAGTCGTGGTGGCCGGCGCGCGCGGACCGATCCGGCCGGTCTGCCGCGGCGATGACACGGGTCGCCTCGTTCATGATCTCGCCGCTCGGGTTCCCGTCATCGCGCTGCGGCACGACCGCAGGCCGCCCGGAGCGCCCCGGCGGTTCGTGCCTGATCACGCCAATAGCACGACGGCCCGCCGGCACAACCGCCTCCGAGTCGGACGGGGTATGCCGGCGGGGTGACGGAACAGGAGTGGAACGGCCGCAGCCGTCCTCAGACGAGGCCCCGTATGACGGGTTCGATCCGAGCCGGCGTGGGCCGTGGCGTCACGGAGCGAAGTCCAGCGGCATCGGCGGCTCTTCCCGCATCAGGGTAATGGTGACGCGGCGGTTTGCCGCAATGTAGGGATCGTCCGGAAACAACGGCTGCGTGTCCGCCTTGCCGGCCACCATGAAGAAGTTGGCGGTCGCGACCCCCTCCTCCTCCAGGATGCGCCGCACCGCGTTGGCGCGGTCGGCGGACAGCTCCCACGGTCCGAAGCCGGGCCGGAACGGCGTCCTCGTGGCCGAGGTGTGACCCGTGATGGAGATGCGGAACGGGGTCGCCTTCAAGGGAACGCTGAGCCGCTCGATCAGCCGGCGCGTGCGCTCGTAGGGCTCGCGCGAGCCTTCCGGGAACATCGAGCGGCCGTCCTGGTCGACGATCTCGACGTTGAGGCCCTCGCGGGTCTCCTCGATCATGATGTGCTTCGACACCTCGGTCAGCTCGGGCATGTCCTGCAGGGCCTGGCGCAGCGTCGCGGCGGCGAGCGCGAAGGCCTTGTCCTGCTTGAGTCGCGCGCCGGAGCTGCGCTGGCGGTCGTGCTGATCCGGGCTCGGGCTCGCCGAGGCCTCCTCGGGCGGGATGTGGGCGGCGTTCTTCAGCTTCGGCCGGGTCGGCAGGCCGGGAATCTCGATGATGCCGGAATAGCGGATGTTGGCCTGCACGCCGAAGGCGTCGCGCATCGAGCCGGCGACGATCTGGAGCTTCTGCTGGTCCTGGGTCGAGAAGGCGCAGAGCATCACGAAGAAGGCGACGAGCAGGCCCATGAGGTCGGCGAAGGTGACGAACCACCCGTGCCCTCCCCCGTGCCCCCCGTCCTTGCGGCGTGCCATGTCCCGACCTTTCGCGCGTTCTGCGCTGGTTGCCTCAAGCCGCGGCGGCCTCGGCCATTTCCTCGCGGTTCTTCTCTGGCACGTAGGCGAGCAGCATCTCGCGAACCACCGACGGGCTCTTGGAATCGCGGATCATCAGCACGCCGTCGATGATCAGCGTGCGGTTGATCTCCTCGTCGACCAGCTTGCCGTGCAGCTTGTCGGCGATCGGCAGGCAGAACAGGTTGGCGACGGCGGCGCCGTAGAAGGTGGCGAGCAGCGCCACCGCCATGAACGGCCCGAGCTTCGAGGGGTCGGTCATGTTGGCGAACATCTGCACCATGCCGATCAGCGTGCCGATCATGCCGAAGGCCGGAGCGCAGTCGCCGATGGCGCGATAGATCTTCTGGCCCTCGTCGAGATGGGTCAGGAAGTTGTCGCGGTCGCGCTCGAGATTGTCGCGGATGAAGTCGACGTCGTAGCCGTCGGCGACGAGCCGGATGCCCTTGGCCAGGAACGAGTCCTCGGTCTCCACCTTCTCCAGCCCGATCGGGCCCTGCTTGCGGGCGATCTCGGCCAGGTTGGAGATCTCGTCGATCAGGTCGCGCTGGGTCATCCGGCGCAGCGAGAACGCGAACTTGATGCCGAGCGGCAGGCCGTGAAAGATCGAGGACAGCGGAAAGCGGATCAGCGTCGCCGCGAAGGCGCCGCCGAAAATCACGATGAAGGCGTGGATGTCGACGAACATCCGCAGGTCGCCACCCATCAGGATGAGGGTGGCGAGCACGATCAGGCCGGCCACGAGACCGAGTGCCGTCGAGATGTCCATACGCTACTCCAACACACGACGCTTCGACCGCGCCCGTGTCCGACGCGACGCATACCTGCCGGACGCCTAACCGACTGTAGGATCAAGCCGTCTAAAAAGCGTAAAAGGGTAGCGGTCCGGGTCGATCCTCCTTCATCCTCGGCCGCTTGACGGCGCTCGCCGCGGCGGACGCGGCCCGGGACCGGCGATAACGATCGCGGCATGCCGCGGGGGAGACCAATGGCCGAATACCAGCTCTACTGCTTCGCCCAGTCCGGCAACGCCTACCGGGTGGCCCTGATGCTCGCCCTCACCGGCGCCGACTGGGCGCCCATGTGGGTCGATTTCTTCGCCGCCGGGCAGACGCGGACGCCGGATTATCGCTCCGACATCAACGAGATGGGCGAGGTTCCCGTGCTCGTCCACGGCGGCCGCAAGCTCAGCCAGTCGAGCGTCTGCCTGACCTATCTGGCACGCCGCACGGGCCGGTTCCTGCCGCAGGGCGAGGAGCAGGAGCTGGAGGCTTGGCGATGGATCGTCTTCGACAACCAGAAGGTGAACGGCATGCTCGGCCCGTACCGGTTCCTGCGCACGATCGCCAAGCCGCCGGGAGACCCGGCCGTGCTCGCCTTCCTGGAGGGGCGCGCGAAGGGCGCGCTCGCCATCGTCGACAAGCGGCTCGCCGACCGGCCGTGGCTGCTCGGCGTTCAGCCGACCATCGCCGACGTGTCGATGTGCGGCTACCTCTACTATCCGGCCGAGGAGTTCGGCTTCGACATCGCGGCGGCGTACCCGAACATCGGCGCCTGGCTCGACCAACTGAAGGCGCTGCCGGGCTGGAAGCACCCCTACGACCTGATGCCGGGCCATCCCCTGCCAGCGTGACGCGCCGGGCGCCTCGCCCCACCCGGCCGGCGCTCCGCCGGCCGGCGCGCCGTCAGGCGGCGAACTGCTGCCCGAGGCCGGCGAACAGTCCGCGCCCGTCGGTGCAGCCCATCGTGTCTTCGACGTGGTTCTCCGGGTGCGGCATCATGCCGAGCACGTTGCCGCGCGCGTTGAGGATGCCGGCGATCGCGTAGATCGACCCGTTCATGTTCCATTCGGGCGACAGGGCGCCGTCCGGCGTCGTGTAGCGGAACACGATCCGGCCCTCGCCCTCCAGCCGGGCGATGGTCTCCGAATCGGCCATGTAGTTGCCCTCGCCATGGGCGACCGGCACCCGGATCACCTGGCCGGCCTTGTAGCCGCGGGTGAAGGGCGTGTCGGCCCGCTCGACCCGGATGAAGGCGTCCTTGCAGATGAACTTCAGGCCGGCGTTGCGCATCAGCACGCCCGGCAGCAGCCCCGCCTCGCACAGGATCTGGAAGCCGTTGCAGACGCCGAGCACCAGGCCGCCGCGGGCCGCGTGGGCCCGCACCGCGTCCATCACCGGGGCGCGCGCCGCGATCGCCCCGCAGCGCAGGTAGTCGCCATAGGAGAAGCCGCCCGGCAGGACGACGAGATCGGTGCCGTCCGGCAGCGCCGTCTCGGTGTGCCAGACCATGGCGGTGTCGCTGCCGGCGCACAGGCGCAGGGCGCGCGCCATGTCGTGCTCGCGGTTGATGCCGGGGAAGACCAGGACGGCGGATTTCATGGGTGCGGCCTCGATCCGCGAGCGGCGTCGGCCTCAGCCGACGATCTCGACCCGGTAGTCCTCGATGACGGTGTTGGCGAGGAGGCGCTCGGCCGCCGCCTTCAGGGCCGCCTCGGCGCGGCCACGGTCGTCGCCCGGCACCTCGACGTCGAACACCTTGCCCTGGCGCACGCTCGCCACGCCGTCGATGCCGAGCGCCTTGAGGGCGCCCTCGATGGCCTTGCCCTGCGGATCGAGGACGCCTTGCTTCAAGGTGACGGTGACGCGGGCTTTCATGGGTCGCCTCGGGACTCGTGCTGTGCTGCGGCCCGGACGCATCCACGGGGTCCGGCTCACCCCGGGTGCTTAGGGTGAGGCGCCGCCGAGGTCAACCGCGCCCGCCCCACCCCTTCGGGCGAATCCGGCCATCGAGGGCCCGGCTACAGGCCGGTGTCCCGGTAGATTTCGGACAGCGGCAGGGTAACGCCGAGCGCCGGGAAGACCGCGGCATCGTCGCGGCCGGACAGGCGCTGCTCGGCGAAGCCGCTGTCCCGCGCGAAGACCACCACCTCGAAGGCATCCTGAGCGATCACGACATAGTGGGTGAGCGACGGCAGCGCCGTGTAGGCGTTGCGCTTCCAGCGCAGGTCGCGGTCGGCGGTCGTGGGCGACAGCACCTCGAAGGCGACCGTCGCGGCCTCGAGGTGCCGCGGGGGCAGATCGGCCGGGCGGACGGCCCCCGGCAGGATCAGGACATCGGGTTCCGGCCGGTTCAGATCCGAAATCCGCAGGCCGACCTCCGACAGCACGCGCCACGTCGCGCCGGGCGAGCGCTCGCGCGCCGTCAGCGCGAAGAGGAGGTTCTTGACGATCCACTGATGCATCGGGCTCGCCGCCGCGTTCATGACCGGCTCCCCCTCGATCAGCTCCCACCGCTCCTCGTCCGGGCGCGTGTCCGTGAAGGCATAAAACTCCTCCACGGTCATCGGCCCGGTGCTGATCCTGGGGATTCCCATCACGGCTCCTCGCGGCGATTAAAGGCCCGTGTCGCGATAGATCTCCGACAGCGGCAGCGCGATGCCCAGCGCAGGAAACACGATCGCGTCGTCGCGCCCCGCGAACCGCTGCTCGACGAAGCCGGTGTCGCGGGCGAAGACCACGACCTCCCGGGCCGTCTGGGCGACCACCACGTAATGGGTGAGCGAGGCGAGCGACGTGTAGGCCTCGCGCTTCCAGCGCAGATCCCGGTCGGCCGTGGAGGGCGACAGGACCTCGAAGACGACGAGGACGTCGTCGCGGTCGCGCAGCGCCGGATCGAGCGGCGGCGGCAGCTTGGGCAGGATCAGCACGTCCGGCTCGGGCCGGCTGATGTTGGAGATGCGCACGCCGAGGCCGGGCAGGACCTCCCACGGCGTGTTGTCGCGCTCGAACTGCCGGTTGCCCAGCGCAATGGTGAGATTCCTGACGATCCGCTGGTGCGGAGGACCGGGTGACGCCTGCAAGACGAACTCCCCCTCGATCAGCTCCCACTTCTCCTCGTCCGGCTGGCGGTCGGTGAAGTCGTAGAACTCCGCGATGGTCTGCGGCACGGTGCTGATTCTCGGAACACCCATCGCGGCTCCTCCGACGTCCCGGCCGACGGCTGCTCCCCGTCTCGCCTGCCCGGAAAGATAAGCCCTCACCGGCCGAAGCTCCAGCCGGGGCCGGGAGCACTCGACCGGCCCCGGCAAGCGGTGCCCCGGACGCCGTGTCGCGGGCCCGTCCTCTCGACGGGCGGTCGCCGCTGCCCCACATCAGGGACGTGCGACGGCCTTTTGGGGGCAGACGATGGGTTCGCCGCAGACACAACAGATGGCCCAGCCAGGACCGGCCCGGACAGGCGCTCGAACGACCGGGTCGCCCCTCGCCCGCAAAACGAAAAACGCCGCGCGACACTTCGCACGGCGTTTTCGTTGTCGGCGACCTGGGCGGCGGGCGGAAGGCCCGGCCGAAACCGTGTCAGCCCTTCACCAGCACCGGGCCGTTGCCGATCGGGCGCTCGTTCTCGCTCATGATGCCGAGCCGGCGCGCCACCTCGGTATAGGCCTCGAGCAGGCCGCCGAGATCGCGGCGGAAGCGGTCCTTGTCGAGCTTCTCGTTCGACTTGATGTCCCACAGGCGGCAGGAGTCGGGCGAGATCTCGTCGGCAACGACGATCCGCATCATGTCGTTCTCCCACAGCCGGCCGCACTCCATCTTGAAGTCGACCAGACGGATGCCGACGCCGAGGAAGAGGCCGCACAGGAAGTCGTTGACGCGGATCGCCAACGCCATGATGTCGTCGATCTCCTGGGGCGTCGCCCAGCCGAACGCCGTGATGTGCTCCTCCGACACCATCGGGTCGCCGAGCGCGTCGTTCTTGTAATAGAACTCGATGATCGAGCGCGGCAGCTGCGTGCCTTCCTCGATGCCGAGGCGCTGCGACAGCGAGCCCGCGGCGACGTTACGCACCACCACCTCGAGCGGGATGATCTCGACCTCGCGGATGAGCTGCTCGCGCATGTTCAGGCGGCGGATGAAATGCGTCGGCACCCCGATGTCGTTCAAGTGCTGGAACAGGTACTCGGAGATGCGGTTGTTCAGCACACCCTTCCCTTCGATCACCTGATGCTTCTTGGCGTTGAAGGCGGTGGCGTCGTCCTTGAAGTGCTGGATCAACGTTCCCGGCTCCGGGCCCTCGTAGAGGACCTTCGCCTTGCCTTCGTAGATGCGGCGGCGGCGGCTCATGGGGGTGTACCGTGGCTTGAGAAAATCCATAGGGATGCCGTGGCTCCGAGTTCCGGGTTCAAGGCCCGCGGCGTCGTCGAGATACGCAAGACAGAGTTACGCGAGACAGAGTTGAGCAGGACGGTTACGCGAGACGGAGTTGCGCGAGACAGCGACCGCGACGACAGCACGACACGGACTCGCGCGCGCTCGTCGCGATTCCAGCGGACCGTATCCGAAGGGGGCGGCGAGCACAATCGACATAGACCGCCGGGGCGGGCCGTGCAATGAGGACTTGTGCGAGCGCAAGCCTGCTATTGACCGTCCCGGGACGGTATGCAAGCCGCGATTGCGACCGAATTCCGGCGGGATTCTCCGCCGCCACGACCACGCGGCGAGGACCTGCACAGGACGGCAACCGAGCACGAGATCAATCGAGCACCAAGGCAAGAGGGACGCCATGACGTTCGACGACCGCGAGAAGACCCACGAGAAGAAGTTCGCCCACGACGCCGAGCTGCAGTTCAAGGCCACGGCCCGCCGCAACAAGATGCTCGGACTGTGGGCCGCCGAGAAGCTCGGCCTGACCGGTGCCGAGGCCGAGGCCTACGCCAAGGAGGTGGTGGTCGCCGACTTCGAGACGCCCGGCGAGGAGGACGTCTTCCAGAAGGTGCGCAAGGATTTCGACGCCAAGGGCGTGCATCAGTCGGATCACCAGATCCGCCGCACCATGCTGGAGCTGATGGACCAGGCGATCGAGGCCGTGAAGGCCGCCAAGTAGCGCGCACGGCGCCGGGCCGCAGTGGGCCGGCACGATCGTTCATGCATTCATGCGACGAGAAAGGCGCTCCGCCGGGCCGGCGAAGCGCCTTTTTTCGTCGCCGCGATCAACTGGCCGCGATCAACTGGCCGCGATCGACTGGCCGCGGCCGCCGTGCCGTCACGGCCGCTCGGGCGCCGGCCCGATCATCCGCCGCAGCGTCGGGTCGCGGAACACGAAATGATGCACCAGCGCCACGGCCGCATGCAGGAACGCGAACAGCATCAGGGCCTGGGCCAGGAGCCCGTGCCACGGCTTGAGCATGTTGGCGAGGTCGCGGTCCACCGCCATCGGCGAGGCGATCTCCGCGAGCCCGAACAGCGGCAGCGGCCGGCCGCGCGCGAACACGATGGCGATGCCGATCAGCGGCACGGCGAGCAGCAGGATGTAGCTGATCCCGTGCGCCGCGGCGGCGCCGATCTCGCCCATGCGGCCGAGCGGAGTCTTGGGCATCGGCGGCGCCGGGTCGGCGAGACGCCAGGCGACCCGCGCGGCGAGCAGGGCGAGCACGGCGAGGCCGAGATTGAAGTGCACGAACATCGCGGTCGCCCGCGCCGCGCCCTCCGGCAGCTCGCCCCGGAACATGCCGATCGCCCACGCGGCGATCACGCAGATCACCGTGAGCCAGTGGAACAGGCGCGCCATCGCGCCGTAGGCCTCGTAGGAATTGCGCAGAGCCATGGCAATCGACCTCGTGTCTCGCAAGCTCGTGACCGGCCTCGCGGCCGGCATTCATAGCGGGATATGAATGCGTCGATATGCGCCGCCGGTGGCGCCCCCGCCTTGATGCAGAGCAAGGCGACGATGCTCCCCGCCGGCCGGGCGGCCGTCACCCGCCGGTCACCCGCCGGTCACAGGCCCAGCAGGGTCGCGAGCGTCGCCAGGGCGGCGCGCGGATCGGCTTCGACCGCGGCGGCGTCGAGCGGCACGACGCGGTACTCGCGGTCGGCGAGCCAGGCGCGCTTGTCGGCGCGACTCTTCGCCGCCTCGGGCTCCTCCGCGGCCGGCGCGATGTCGACCACGACGCGCAGCGGGAACGAGACGAGATCGGCGATGTGCGGGCCGACCGGCACCTGCCGCTTGAAGCCGCAGCCGGCGAAGCGGCGATCAGCGACCAGCACGGCCCACAAGGCGCGCTCCGCCTCGGTCGGATTGCGGCGCAGGAGCCGCGACAGGCCGCGCACCGGGCCGCGCTCCGACGGCACCCGGCCGTCGCCGTGCTCGGCCAGCAGCTTGCGCAGCAGCGACGCCTCGTCCCCGTCCAGGACTCCCCCACGTGCGGGACCCTTGCGGCCTTCGGCGATCGCCAGGATCACGCCGTGCAGGGTCTGGATATCCTGCCGGCTCGGCTGCATGCGGGAGAAGATGTTGCGCAGGTTGACCGTCATGGTCTCGCGCTTCTCCGGCGGCCGGAAGAACTCGACCTTCTCCAGCTCGCGCTCGAGATTGGTGAAGAAGGCGTGAATCTGCTCCTTCGGCGCTGGGCCGGAGCGCACCGGCATGCCGAACGGCAGACCGGTGCCGGCGTGCTTGAACCACTCGTAGGCGACGAGCGCCACCGCCTGGGCGAGGTTGAGCGAGGCGAAGGCCGGATTCACCGGGAACGTCACGATCGCGTCGGCGAGGCCGACCTCGTCGTTCTCCAGCCCGTTGCGCTCGCGGCCGAACACCACGGCCGTGGTCTCGCCGCCGGCGACCAGCGGCACGAGCTGCGAGGCGACCGCCTCGGGCGACACCACGGGCTTGGCCTGATCGTGGCCGCGTGCCGTGCAGGCGGCGACGAACGTGCAGTCGGCGATCGCCGCCTTCAGGTCGGGGAAGAGCTGCGCCTCGTCGAGCACCCGGTCGGCGCCGGCCGCCATCATCCGGGCCTTGTCGTTCGGCCAGCCCTGCCGGGGTGCCACGAGGCGCAGCCGGGCGAGGCCGAAATTCGCCATCACGCGCGCGGCCGCGCCGATGTTCTCGCCGATCTGCGGCTCGACCAGCACGATCACGGGGCCCGGGGCGACCACCCAGGTCTTGGTCTTGTCGGTTCCGGCGCCGGGCATTTTTTCGGAGCGTCTCGTATAGGTCGACGGGGGCGCGGACCACTAGCCGATCGGGCTTTCGCTGTCGACCACGGTGGGCAACCCCCAGCGCGCGCGGGCGATCAGGCATTCGGGATCGCCCGGCTGGCACTCGCGGCAGACCAGGGGCCGCACCGCATAGACGGCGCAGGCCGTGAAGGTGCCGACCACGCCGGCCAGCGCCGTGCAGCGGTCGTCCACGCTGCGCATCCGGCCGGCGGCGTCGTCGACATGGGCGGCCGGGATGCGGGCGATCTCCTCCTCGCTCTCCAGCGAGAAGCGCGGCCACTCGGCCGAGGTGGCGCAGCACGCCCCACAGGCCTGGCACGACCAGTCGGGGCGCTCGGCCGGAGGGTTCTCGTCGATGTCGATCACGCGAAAAGCCCGAAAAGCCACCCGAAAAATGCGAAAGCCGCCCCGAAGGGCGGCTCCCTTTAGCGCGTGCCGCGGGCGGCGTCGAAGCGACAGGCGCTCGGACAGGCCTCGCGACCGGATCCGATCACGCGGCCTGGATGGTGCCGACGGCGATCTTGCCGGTGCGGCGGTCGGCCTGGGTGTCGAACTCGACCTTCTGGCCCTCGTGCAGGCTGCGCATGCCGGCGCGCTCGAGCGCGGTCGCGTGGACGAACACGTCCTTGCCGCCGTCGTCCGGAGCGATGAAGCCGTAGCCCTTCTGGTCGTTGTAGAACTTCACGGTGCCCTTGGTCATGGGACCATTCCTTCGTCTTGCGTATGCAGGTGGACCGTGCACATGCGAGCATGCACCGGTCCGGCGTCTCGATCTTTGGAGAGAGTCTGAACGTCGCCCGCAGTCCGCGAAGGCGAAACGGCCCGATTGTCCGGCCAAATGTCGATGCGATGCATATACACGTCCAGACCGGACGGCACAAGCCGAGGTCGAAAGATTCAGGGCGCCTCGCCGCATAATTGTTGCACGCGCCATCTGCACTCGCGGACCGCCAAAGGGTTCGAGGCGAGCCGTGTGCGGAGCGAAGCTGCGAACCATGAATTCAATTACAACTCGATGAACCGTCTTCTGAATTCTCTCCAACCCTCACCTGCTGCAGCGGTTCGACGAGGGTGGAACCGTCCTGCGAATCTCGCTTCACATTTCCAAATCCCGGCTTTCACAGCAGTGTCGTGGATGCTATACGGCGCCCGCTGAAGGGGGCGCACGGCCCCCCGGCCGGACGTCCTGCGGCGGCGTGGCGCTTCGGGACGCGGCGTCGAGAGCCATTCCTGCGAAGGCGCGAGGGCGACGCAGACCCCCGCACCCTCACTGTTCCGCTTCCGCTCGGCCAACTCCCGCTCGGCCTGACCCAGGGCGACGACCAGAGGTGCAAGCATGCCCAATCTCGAAATCATGTGGACGAAGGTCGACGAAGCCCCGGCGCTCGCGACCTACTCGCTGCTGCCGATCGTCGAAGCCTTCGTCGGCGCGGCGGGCGTGTCGATGACCCTCAAGGACATCTCGCTCGCCGGCCGCATCATCGCCGCCTTCCCCGAGAAGCTGACGCCCGCGCAGCGGATCGCCGACGAACTCGCCGAGCTCGGCGAGCTCGCGACCAAGCCGGAAGCCAACATCATCAAGCTGCCAAACATCTCGGCCTCGATCCCGCAGCTGAAAGCCGCGATCAAGGAGCTGCAGGGCAAGGGCTACGACATCCCGGACTATCCGGACAACCCGACGACCGACGCCGAGAAGGAGATCAAGGCGCGCTACGCCAAGGTGTTCGGCAGCGTCGTCAACCCGGTGCTGCGCGAGGGCAATTCGGACCGCCGCGCCGCCGGCGCCGTCAAGCAGTACGCCCGCAAGCATCCGCACAAGATGGGCGCCTGGTCGCCCGACTCGAAGTCGCACGTCGCCACCATGCCGGCCGGCGACTATTACGGCTCGGAGGTCTCGACCACGGTCGCCAAGGCGACCAACGCCCGCATCGAGCTTCACGGCAAGGACGGCGCCGTCACGGTGCTGAAGGCCAAGACGCCGCTGCAGGCCGGTGAGATCATCGACGCCGCCGTGATGAGCCGCAAGGCGCTGCGCGCCTTCTTCGCCGAGCAGATCGAGGACGCGAAGCAGAAGGGCGTGCTGTTCTCGCTGCACGTCAAGGCGACGATGATGAAGATCTCCGATCCGATCATCTTCGGCCACGCCGTGTCCGAGTTCTTCGCCGACACGCTCGCCAAGCACGCCGCCACGTTCAAGACGCTCGGCGTCAATCTGAACAACGGCTTCGGCGACCTGCTCGCCAAGGTCGCGACGCTGCCGGACGCCGAGAAGCTCGCCATCGCGGCCGACATCGCCGCCGAGTACGCCAAGCGCCCCGGCCTCGCGATGGTGAACTCCGACAAGGGCATCACCAATCTGCATGTGCCGTCCGACGTGATCGTCGACGCGTCCATGCCGGCGATGATCCGCGACTCGGGCCGCATGTGGGGCCCGGACGGCAAGCTGCACGACACCAAGGCCGTGATCCCGGACCGCAGCTACGCGACGCTGTACCAGGCCGTGATCGACGACTGCAAGGCAAACGGCGCCTTCGATCCCAAGACCATGGGCTCGGTGCCGAATGTCGGCCTGATGGCCCAGAAGGCCGAGGAGTACGGCTCGCACGACAAGACCTTCGAGATCCCGGCCGACGGCACGGTCCGGGTGGTCGCCGAGGACGGCACCGTGCTGCTCGAGCGGCCGGTCGAGACCGGCGACATCTTCCGCATGTGCGAGGTGCGCGACGCGCCGATCCGCGACTGGGTGAAGCTCGGCGTGCGCCGCGCCCGCCTCACCAACACGCCGGCCGTGTTCTGGCTCGACAAGAACCGCGCCCACGACGCCCAGGTCATCGCCAAGGTCGAGACGTACCTGAAGGACGAGGACACGTCGGGCCTCGACATCCGCATCCTGCCGCCTGTCGAGGCGATGAAGTTCTCGCTCGGGCGCATCCGCAAGGGCGAGGACACGATCTCGGTCACCGGCAACGTGCTGCGCGACTACCTGACCGACCTGTTCCCGATCATGGAGCTCGGCACCTCGGCCAAGATGCTGTCGATCGTCCCGCTCCTGGCGGGGGGCGGCCTGTTCGAGACCGGCGCCGGTGGCTCGGCGCCCAAGCACGTCCAGCAGTTCCAGGAGGAGGGCTACCTGCGCTGGGATTCGCTCGGCGAGTTCCTGGCGCTCGGCGCCTCGCTCGAGCATCTGGCGCAGACCTTCAAGAACGCCAAGGCGCAGGTGCTGGCCGACACGCTCGACACGGCGATCGCCAAGTTCCTCGACAACAACCGCAACCCGGCCCGCAAGGTCGGCGAGATCGACAATCGCGGCAGCCACTTCTACCTCGCCCTCTACTGGGCGCAGGCGCTCGCCGCGCAGACCAAGGACGCCGCGCTCGCGGCCCGCTTCAAGCCGCTGGCCGAGACGCTCGCCGAGAACGAGGCGACGATCAACGCCGAGCTGATCGCCGCGCAGGGCAAGCCGGTCGACACCGGCGGCTACTACCTGCCGAACGACGCCAAGACGTCGGCCGCGATGCGGCCGAGCGCGACCCTCAACAAGGCGCTGGCCGCGCTCTGACGATCGCTGTCATTCCAGGGCGCGGCGCAGCTGCGAACCCGGAATCCAGCCGAGCTGATCAGCCGGTCGCATCGAAGTAAAAAGGGCGTGCTTCGGCACGCCCTTTTTGTCTTTGCGATCAGCTCGTCTTTGCGGACAGCGCCGAACGGCCCGCCCTCGAACAGGATCGGTCCTCATGGTGAGGAGCGATCCGAAGGATCGCGTCTCGAACCATGCGGCCACCGGTGCGTGGCCGCCCTCGCCCTTCGAGACGCCCGCTGCGCGGGCTCCTCAGGGTGAGGGCGAAGCGAGGCCGGCGCGATCGCGCGCACCTCTTCACTCCTTCGCCGGGGTGCGCTCCTGGCCTTGCGCGATCTCCTCGCCGACGAGGTCGCCGCGCTTGCCGACGATGTCGGCGCCGACCCGCTCGCGCACCACCTCGTGGATGCGGTCGGCGAGCCGCGGGTCGCGGTCCATCAGGCGGCGCAGGTCGCCGCCGTCCAGCACCAGGAGGTCGGCGCGGGTGAGCGCCGTGACGGTCGCCGAGCGGTGGGCGCGGCGCAACAGCGCGATCTCGCCGAAGAAGTGCCCGACGCCGAGCGTGATGTGGCGGCCCTTGAGGTCGATGTCGACGGCGCCGCGGGCGATGAAATACATCGAGTGCGCCGGATCGCCGACCCGCACGATCACGTCGCCGGCGTCGACCGTCTGGGCGCGCAGGAACCGCATGATGTCGGCGATCGCGGCGGCGTCGAGCCCGGCGAACAGCGGCACGCGCGCCACCATGCCCCAGGTGACGACGAAGTCACGCCGGTGGATCTCCTCGGCGAAGGCGGTGGCGATGATGCCGACCGGCATCGCCACCATGGCCATCGCCATCAGCACGGTGGCGCCGGCGATCAGCTTGCCGAGCGCCGTCACCGGCACCACGTCGCCGTAGCCGATGGTGCCGAGCGTCACCACGGCCCACCAGATGGCGTCCGGGATGGTGCCGAGCCGGTCGGGCTGGATGTGGCGCTCGGCCAGATACATCAGCACGGCCGCGAACAGCGTGGCGCCGAAGAAGACGACCAGGCAGGCGGCGAGCGCCCGGCGCTCGTTGTAGAGCGCGTCGAGCAGCGAGCGCATGCCGGGCGAGTAGCGGGTCAGCTTGAGGAAACGCACCACCCGGAAGATCAGCACGACGCGCAGATCCTCCGGCACGGCGAAGATGAACCAGAACGGCAGCACGGCGAGCAGGTCGACGATGCCGACCATCGAGGTCATGTAGCGCCGGCGCGCCTGCCAGGGCGACAGCGCCCGGGTCAGCGCGTTCTCGGGCGCCGTCCAGATGCGCAGGCCGTACTCGGCCGAGAAGACGACGAGCGAGACGATCTCGATCGCCACGAAGGCGGCGTGCCAGCGCGCGTCGATCTCCGGCACCGACTCCAGCACGACGCCGACGATGTTGAGCAGGATCAGCCCGATCAGGACGCGGTCGACCAATCGGCTCGCATGCTCGGCGCCGACGCCGTGGTCGAGGATCTCGCCGACCCGCCGTCTCAGCTCGACCGCACGCTTGGCATGCGCCCGCATGGTGCGCTCCTCCCGCGGAGGGTCACCGTAGCGGAGCGACGTTACCGCGGCCTTGCGTCACCTCAAGCTACGGTGCCGCCGGCTCTCCGTCACCCTGTCGGCTTCACCCCTGCCCGATCGCCGCCGCGATCGCCTCGAGCGCCGCGTCGGCCTTGGCGCCGTCCGGGCCACCGGCCTGGGCCATGTCGGGACGGCCGCCGCCGCCCTTGCCGCCCAGCGCCTCGGCGCCTTTCTTCACCAGGTCGACGGCGCTGAAGCGGCCGGTCAGATCCGCCGTGACGCCGACCACCAGACCGGCCTTGCCGTCGGCCGTCACGCCGACGATCGCCACCACGCCGGAGCCGACCTGCTTCTTGCCGTCGTCGGCGAGGCTTTTCAGATCCTTGATCTCGATGCCGGAGACGGCGCGGGCGAGCAGCTTGACGCCGCCGACCTCGCGCAACCCGTCCGGCGCCCCCGAGACGTTTCCGCCGCCGCCCATGGCGAGCTTGCGGCGCGCATCCGCAAGGTCGCGCTCGAGCTGCTTCTTGTCGTCGATGAGCTTCTGGACCTGCTCCTCGACCTGGGCCGGCTGCACCCGGATCAGCTGGCCGAGCGCGGCGACGCGACGGTCGGCCTCGCTCAGGCGGCGGCGCGCGGCCGCACCCGTCATCGCCTCGATGCGGCGCACGCCGGCGGCGACGCCCGCCTCCTGGTCGATATAGACGAGGCCGATATCGCCGGTGCGCTTCACATGGGTGCCGCCGCACAGCTCGACGGACCAGCCGAGCGCGTTGGACGCCTCGCCCATCGCGACCACCCGCACCTCGTCGCCGTACTTCTCGCCGAACAGCGCCCGCGCCCCGGACGCGATCGCGTCGTCCACGGCCATCAGGCGGGTCACGACGGGCGTGTTCTCCAGCACCTGCGTGTTGGCGATCTCCTCGACGCGGGCGATCTCCTCGTCCGACATCTTCTTGGGGTGCGAGAAGTCGAAGCGCAGCCGGTCGGGCGCCACCATCGAGCCCTTCTGGGCGACGTGATCGCCGAGCACCAGGCGCAGCGCCTCGTGCAGCAGATGGGTGGCGGAGTGGTTGCGGCGGATGTCGGAGCGGCGGGCGTGATCGACCTCGAGGGCGAGCGCCTGGCCGGGCTTCAGCGTGCCCTCCTCCACGGTGCCGGTGTGGACGAAGAGATCGCCGGCCTTCTTGTTGGTGCCGGTGACGCGGAAGCGCACGCCGTCCGCGACCATCACGCCGGTGTCGCCGACCTGGCCACCGGACTCGCCGTAGAACGGCGTCTGGTTGAGGATGACGGCGCCGGTCTCGCCGGCCTTCAGGGCGGTCGCCTGCACGCCGTCCTTCACCAGCGCCAGGACCTCGCCCTCGGCCGTCTCGGTCTCGTAGCCCAAAAACTCGGTGGCGCCGAGGTTTTCGCGCAGCGCGAACCAGACGGTCTCGGTCGCCGCCTCGCCGGAGCCGGCCCAGCTCGCCCGCGCCTTGGCGCGCTGCTGCTCCATGGCGGCGGCGAAGCCGGCCGTGTCGACCTCGACGCCGCGCGACTTGAGCGCGTCCTGGGTGAGGTCGAGCGGGAAGCCGTAGGTGTCGTAGAGCGTGAAGGCGACCTCGCCTTTCAGCTTGTCGCCGCGGGTCAGGTCGCGCGCCTCGTCCTCGAGGATCGCGAGGCCGCGCTCCAAGGTCTTGCGGAAGCGCGTCTCCTCCAGCCGCAGCGTCTCGCCGATCAGCGGCTCGGCCCGCACCAGCTCCGGATAGGCCTGGCCCATCTCGCGCACCAGCGTGGGCACCAGCTTCCACATCAGTGGCTCGCGGGCGCCCAAAAGCTCGGCGTGCCGCATGGCGCGGCGCATGATGCGGCGGAGCACGTAGCCGCGGCCCTCGTTCGACGGCAGCACGCCGTCGGCGATCAGGAACGAGGAGGCGCGCAGATGGTCGGCGATGACCCGGTGCGAGGCCTTCATGGGGCCGTCGGCGTCGACGCCGGTGCGGTCGACGACGGCCTGGATCAGCGCCCCGAACAGGTCGATCGAATAATTGTCGTGGGTGCCCTGCAGCACCGCGGCGATGCGCTCGAGGCCCATGCCGGTGTCGATCGACGGCCGCGGCAGCGCGATGCGCTCGCCCGAGGGGAGCTGCTCGTACTGCATGAACACGAGATTCCAGATCTCGATGAAGCGGTCGCCGTCCGCGTCGGCCGATCCGGGCGGGCCGCCCGGGATGTGCTCGCCGTGGTCGTAGAAAATCTCCGAGCACGGGCCGCACGGGCCGGTGTCGCCCATCTGCCAGAAATTGTCCGAGGTGCCGATGCGGATGATCCGGCTGTCGGGCAGGCCGGCGATCTTCTTCCACAGGTCGAAGGCGTCGTCGTCGTCGGCATAGACCGTGACGGTCAGCCGCTCGGCCGGCAGGCCGTATTCCTTGGTGACCAGGTTCCAGGCCAGCTCGATGGCGCGGTCCTTAAAATAGTCGCCGAAGGAGAAGTTCCCCAGCATCTCGAAGAAGGTGTGGTGGCGCGCCGTGTACCCGACATTGTCGAGGTCGTTGTGCTTGCCGCCCGCCCGCACGCATTTCTGCGAGGTCGCGGCCTGGCTGTAGGGCCGCTTCTCCAGGCCGGTGAAGACGTTCTTGAACTGCACCATCCCGGCATTGGTGAACATCAAGGTCGGGTCGTTGCGCGGGACGAGCGGCGAGGACGGCACCACCGCGTGGCCGTTCTTCGCGAAGAAGTTCAAGAACGCAGACCGGATGTCGTTGACGCCGCTCATCGAAGCTCTGTTCCTGGTGCGCGCGACCGCGCCTCCCCGGGCGAGCTAAGCGACGGTCCTGCCTCTCTAATTCACGGCCGTTTTAGCGGTGCGGCTCTGGGCTGTCCAGAACGCCCGTACTTGCCCTGACGGCGGGGCGCGCCGGATCAGTCCGGCAGGGTCTGCACGGGGTTGCGGACCGGGTTCTGCCGGGCTGGCGCCGGGGGCGCCCCGGCGCTCGGCACGCCACCGCTCGGCACGGTCGAGACCGGCGACCGCCCGGCCGGCCGCGGCGTCCCTGGGGCGGGGCGGGCCGGTGTATCGCGGCGCTCCCACACCGCGACCGAGCCGGCGAAGTCCGGGACCTCGGTGCGCCCCACGGGGACGAAGCGGCTCTGCTGGGCGAGCGCGTCGAGGAGGCCCGCCGCGTCCGCATAGGCGATCCCCGGCGCCGTCCAGGGCGCGTCGGGGGCGTCGATGACCACCACGCGGGTGGACGGCGTCTCGGCCAGATAGGCCGCCATGGCACGGCGGTGGGCCTCGCGCGACGCATTCGCCGGCGGCCGCGGCCCGTCGACCGGCACGGCGCAACCGCAGCGGGCGCGCGCCGCCCAGGCGAGGAAATCGGTCGCGCGGCCGAACGTCGTCGCGACGCCGATCGCCGGGGCGCCGTCGAGCAGCGGCAGCGCCGGCTGCACCAGGAGGAGCTGGCTCGGGCCGTCCGGCGTGCGGCCGGCGGCGGCGCGGGCGGCCGCGCCGGTCGAGGGCGCCGGGTACGCCAGCGCGACCAGGAGGGCGGCGACGGCACCGAGCGCGACCACGGCCCGGACGAGGGTGAGCCGGGCCGGCGTCACCGCGCCGACCAGGGTGGCGGCGCCGGCCCCCGCCCCGATCCACACCGTGGCGACGAACGGCGCGAGGAAGCGGCCCTCGTGACCTGGATAGAGGACGACGGCGATCGCCCCGACCAGCGCCAGGACGAAGACCGGCCGCAGGCCGACCGGGATCAGGTGGACCCGGACGAGCGCGACGGCGAACAGCGCCGCGGCGGCGAGCCCGATCCACGGCGAGGCGTGATAGGCGTCGAGAAAGACGTCCCGGTAGAACACGAGCCCCTGAAGCGGGTCGAGCCGGCCGGCCAGGAGGTCGGCGACCCGGCCGACGCCCCCTGCCCCGGGCATCCATCCCGGGACCAGGAACGAGATCGCCACCGGCATCACGTGCCACACCAGGACCGCATGGGCCGGCGCGCCGAGCGCCGGGCCGAGGCGGTCGCGCTCGCGGCGCCAGCCGAGCAGGAGGCGCAGGAGAAGCAGCGCGTAGGCGAGCGTGATCAGAGGGCCGGGCGGGTAGAGCGAGAGGCTGCGGCTATACAGGGTGATCGCGGGGGGGCGCGTCCACAGGATGGCGGCGATCGCGGCGACGACGACCAGGAAGACGATCAGCACCGGGTCGCGCCACAGCGGCCCGGTGCGGGCGGCGCTGCGCAGCGAATCGGCGAGCGCGCCGGCGAAACGGCGCACCGCGCCCGCATGGGCGACCACCGCACAGAGCGCGAGCGTCACGACGACCAGGGCCCAAGCGGCGTGCTGGTGGAAGAACAGCAGCGTCAGCACCACGCCGAGGAGCCGCCAGCGGCCGGTGTCGGCCGGTGCCTCCTCGGCGCGCGCATAGGTGAGCAGCGCGGCCGCGGTCAGGGCCGCGCCCAGCCCCTCCAGCATCACGTCGGAGCCGAGCAGCGCGAAGGCGGGGCTCGCCAGCGTCAGCGCCGCCGCGATCGCCGCCGCCGTGATGCCGCGGATCGCGTCGGGGAACAGGTTGCGCGCCAGCACGGCCGCGAGCACCGCGGTCGCCGCCCAGCCGGCGAGGCTCGGCAGGATGCCAAGTCTTTCGTCGAGCCCCCCGACGAGCAGCACCCCGGACAGGATCAGGCCGTGCAGCGGCGGCCAGACGGCCTTCCACACATGATCGAGGACGGCGAGCGGATCGAGACTGCGCAGCGCGATCGCGAGATCGAGGCCGAAGCCGAAATGGCCGTTGCGATCGTGCAGGGGATTCGTCCACAGCAGGTCGGGATCGGCCCGATAGGCCGTGAACAGGGTGGTCGCGATCATGGCGGCCAGGAACGCCGTCACGGCCGCGACGGCGAAGTCGATCCAGCCCGGCGCGGTGCCGCCGGCGCGCGCCGCCGGCGCACGAGACGAGCGCCGCGCCGGCCCGGTCGCGCCGCCGCCCGGACCGGCGACCGGCGGGGCCGTACGTGTGGTCACCGATCGCTCCTCGTCGTGAATGCAGCTCGCCCATAGCAGAGCGGGCCCGCGGGCGCGCCGGCTTTCCGGCTCCATGAACAGGAAATGCGGCGGCCGCGGCGACCGGCCCCCGACGCTGCGCGACGGCGGATCATCGGCGCTCCCACACCGACACGGTGGCGCCGAAGTCCGGCACGACGACGCGTCCGCGCGGGACGAACCGGGTCTGCGTCGCCATCGCCTCGGCGATGCCGGCGAAGCCCGGCTCGTGCACGGCGAGCGCGGCGGCCGGGATGTCGGCGACGAGCCGGCGTGGCGGCGAGCCATCCGGCGACCTCGCGGGCGACGGCCTCGCGCGAGGTTCCGGCCGTCATCCACGGGGTGTCGACCGGAAGGGCGCAACGGCAGGCGACCCGCACGGCCCAGGCGAAGAACGGGGTCCGCCCGGAGGTGGCGACGACGCCGACCATGCGGGCCCCGGCGAGCTCGGGCCGCAGCGGCGTCACGAGAGCGAGCGTCGACGGGCCGGGCCGG